>NZ_CP138988.1:3027500-3305885 GCF_044594215.1 Olleya sp. R77988
TGATTGCAAAATTACGTAATTTTTTTAAGCCAAAATCGTGTTTTATGGCTTAAATAACGACTAAATCTTGATGAAAATTTTTAATTACAATCCTTTCATATACTTAAGTATTACAACTTTAACTTTATTAAGTTTTTCTTGCTCTAATAAAACAGAAAATTCCAAAGACCATCTTGTTTTTAGATATAACGAACATAAAAACATTGGATCTTTAGATCCTGCTTTTGCTAAAGATAATGCAGACATTTGGGCTGTAAATCAATTATTTAATGGTTTAGTACAAATGGACGATAGTTTATTGGTACGTCCAAGTATAGCTAAAGAATGGACAGTAACTGAAGACGCTTTAACTTATACATTTCTACTAAAAAAAGAGGTGTTTTTTCATAAACACAAACTATTTAAAAAAGATTCTACCAGAGCAGTAACAGCATATGATTTTGAATACAGTTTTAACCGTATTTTAGACCCAAATGTTGCGTCATCTGGACGTTGGATTTTTAATAAAGTAAAGCACTACAAAGCTTTAAATGATAGTGTTTTTAGTATTAAATTAAAGCAACCTTTTCCTGCATTTTTAGGTTTATTAACCATGAAGTACTGTAGCGTTGTCCCAAAAGAAATAACAGAATACTATGGAAGTGACTTTAGATCTAATCCAATTGGTACTGGTCCATTTAAATTTAAACGATGGGAAGAAAATATTAAACTTGTTTTTAGAAAAAACGAAAACTATTTTGAAAAGGATACTAATAATAATCAACTACCTTATTTAGAAGCTGTTGCCATTACATTTTTACCAGATAAACAAAGCGAATTTATGCAGTTTATACAAGGTAACCTAGACTTTTTAAATAGTTTAGATGTATCTTATCAAGACGAAATATTAACAACTAAAGGTGAATTAAGACCTAAATATAAAGCCAATGTAGATTTAATAAGAAGTCCTTATTTAAATACAGAATATTTAGCTTTTTATATGGATTCTGACTTAAACGAAATCCAGTCTAAACAAATACGTGAAGCAGTAAACTATGGATTTGATAGACAAAAAATGATGACTTATTTACGTAATGGAATTGGCATACCTGCAACTGGAGGTTTTATACCAAAAGGATTACCTGGTTATAGTTCTAGTATTGGCTACTCATATCAACCTGAAAAAACAAAACAACTTATTGCTAATTACATAAAACAATCTGGAAATACTAATCCTAAAATCACCCTAACAACAACCAGTAATTACCTTAATTTTTGCGAATATATCCAACGAGAATTAACTAAAACCGGATTGATTGTAAATGTAGACGTTATACCTCCTTCTACATTAAAAGAAGGTAAAGCAAATGGTAAATTAGACTTTTTTAGAGCAAGTTGGGTTGCAGATTATCCAGATGCACAGAATTATTTATCGTTATTTTATTCTGGAAACTTTGCTCCAAATGGACCAAATTACACACACTTTTCTAATCCAGAATTTGATCAATGGTATACTAAAGCTTTTACCGAAACTGATGAATTAGAAAGAATAAAACTATATACAAAAATGGATAGTTTGGTTTTAAAAAACACACCAATTGTCCCTTTATATTATGATGAAGTTATCAGGTTTACACAAAAAAACATTTCTGGTTTAGGTAGTAATCCTATAAACATGTTAGAATTAAAACATGTTAAGAAAAAAACTAAAGTTTTATAAACTTATCATCTTCAGCATCCTCTAGTTGTAATTTTTCACTAGTTAGTCCTAAAATTATAAAATACTGAAATAGTGCATAAAACGACATAATTGTTATTTCATGATAAGCAATATCCTGATTATAAAAAGATTGTAAAACACCTATTGTATCAGAAAAAATACCAAAAAGTATTCCTATCATTACTAAATAAAAACTAGTTTTATCTGCTGCATCTTTTCTTAAAAAAGCAAATAAAGCCATTAACATCGTTGCAAATAAATAAGTAATTGTAGGTATAAAAAAATCGCCTAAATTATCATACACAAACAAAATAACAACAACTATATAGGTAAATATTATTACAAAAAAAGGAGCTAGACTTGCAATTTTAAAATCATTTTGATGCGAAAATCGTTTGGTATAAAAAAGTTTAGCTACAATAAAAGCCAACATACCTCCTATATATAAAATTTGGGTTTCATATAATAACAAAAGCATATCTCCCAACCAAAAAAAGACTAATCCAAAAACTAAATACTTATTATTAGAATTATTCTCATTTTTATTATAAAAAAAATACAGAAATAAAATAATAATAATTAAAGTTTTTGTAAAAAACCTTAATGGTAAGGGGTTATCACCTAATTTAATAAATATATCTATCCCTAAAACAAGAAAAAACACTACTGAAATAAGTAGCTTATTTTTAAAAAATGAAATCATTATAAGTAGGCACTAATTATTTGTTTATAAACTTAAGGGACTACAATATAAGGCTTTTCTTTGTAAGACTTTTCGTTTTTTGGCTAAAAACAAAACTGTAATGTTTTTATAACCATTAAATTAGCGTGTTAAAGTTTTACAATTTCAGTTTTATTTGACTCTTCCAGAACACCCATAATAATTAAATATTGTGATAATCCATGAAAAAACATAACGGTTATTTTATTATAAGCAATTGAAGGATCATAAAACATTTTTAAAATGTCAATATTATCTGCTACCATAGAAAAAACAACACCAATTATAACTAACCAAAAACTTTTATTGTTTACTTCACTTTTTCGTAAATAAGCAAATTGCATTAATAACATAACTACAAACAAGTACAATAATAATGGTATAAAGAAAGAGCCCAAATTGTTATAAACAATGGTCATGATAATACTCATATATAAAAAACAGAACAGTAAAAACGGAATTAGTTTAGTAATTTTAAAATCTTCATTATTCAAAAACCTTAAAGAGTAACATACTTTGGCTGCAATAAATAAGCTTGAGGCAAAAATAAAATGTAGTACATTACCATTATTACCAGTAATAAAAAATACATCTCCTAAAATAAAACAACACAAAGCAACAACTACTAATCTTTTTTTATGTTTATCTTTTTGTTTTGTATTAATTAAATAATAGGCTAAAAGACTTAAACTTAATAATGTTTTGGAAATGTATCTACAAGAAAATAGAGTTTCGCTATTCTTAAAAAAAGAATCTAACAGATACAACAGTATGTAGACTATTGAAAATACAAGTGTATTTTTAAAGATTATTTTCATGTTAATTTAGGGAACTCTAATATAATATATATATCCCTAAATACCATATCAAAACACAATAATTCTATTTTATTTTACTGGAAACCAGTGGGTATTCCCTAATCTTTTCGGTACTTCTTTGTGTCTTCAAAAATTTTGGTTAGTATCTTTTCATCTTGTTCTGAAAACTCGATACCTCTTCTTGCCATAACTACTTTAGCAACTTCAAAAGCTTTTGAGGTTAAATATGTTGTAAATCCTGAAGCTCCTCCCCAACTATAGCTTGGTACAAAATTTCTTGGAAAACCACTTCCAAAAACATTGGCATTAACACCAATAACGGTTCCTGTATTAAACATGGTATTAATTCCACATTTACTATGGTCTCCCATCATTAAACCACAAAACTGAAGACCAGTTTTTGCAAAACGTTCAGTTTGATAATCCCATAATTTAACTTCTACATAATTGTTTTTTAAGTTAGAATTATTGGTATCTGCACCTAGATTACACCATTCGCCTAAAACGGAGTTTCCTAAAAATCCATCATGACCTTTATTAGAATAACCAAATAACACAGAATTGTTTACCTCTCCTCCTACTTTACTATGTGGTCCAACAGTTGTTGGTCCATAAATTTTTGCTCCTAATTTTAAAGTTGCATTGTCGCATAAGGCTAATGGACCTCTTACTAAACTTCCTTCCATTACTTCTGCATTTTTGCCAATATAAATTGGACCAGAACTAGCATTAAGTGTAGTAAATTCTAACTTAGCTCCTTCTTCAATAAAAATATTTTCTGGTGCAATTATACTATTACTATGAGGTATTGGTTGAGAAGTTCTTCCCTCTGTTAGCAAGTCAAAATCCTGCTGAATGGCTTCTCCATTTTTAGAAAAAATATCCCAAGTATGTTCAACTTTAGTAATATCTGCTTCAAACTCGATAGCTTTATAAGTATCAAAATCAATGTTTTCTTGTGTGTCTGTAGCATAAAAAGCAATAACATCTTCGCCTTTAAAAATAGCTTGATCTTTTTTTAAAGCTCTTACTAACTCTACTAATTCCTTATTGGGTAAGTAAGATGCATTAAGCATGACGTTTTCTTCCAATTCTACCATTGGATACTTATCAGATAAATAATCTTCTGTAATTGTAGTAGTTGTTGTCTGCAAATAATACTCCCACTTTTCTCTAATTGTTAAAATCCCAATTCTAATATCTGCAACTGGTCTTGTATAGGTAAATGGTAGTAATTGATTACGTACTGGACCATCAAATAATATATAATTCATTTTAAAAACGTTTTAAGACATGTTAATCAAAAGTAACCTAATTAACATAAACAAAAAAGCCTTTCATAAAAATGAAAGGCTTTTAAAATATAGTTTTCGCTAAATTTATTTTTTAAATTTTGCGTATTTGTTTTTGAATTTGTCAATACGTCCAGCAGTATCTATTAATTTAGACTTACCTGTATAAAACGGGTGAGACGTTCTAGAAATTTCCATTTTAATTAATGGGTACTCAACACCATCAACCTCTAACGTTTCACTTGTATTAGCTGTAGACTTTGTTAAAAACACATCTTCATTTGACATATCTTTAAATGCTACAATTCTATAATTTTCTGGGTGTATATCTTTTTTCATCGCTAAAAGCTTTATTATCTTTACTAAATTCGAGGTGCAAATTTAAGTATTTTTTACAAACCAACAACTTATTTTTTAAAAAATTTTATTCTGTAAATTTGTAACGTTTTATTGTACTTTTATACTAATAGTAAATTAACTAACTAAAATTATAAAAAAAAATGGAAAATGAAAATGCACCAGTTAAACCAATAGCATTAAACCATGGGTTATATTATGCAATATTCTCTATAGCTGTAGTAGTTATCCTTTACGCATTAAAAATGCAACAAAACCTTGCTATAGGTATTATTAATGTATTAGGTACAGTTGGAATATTTGTTTTAGCAATTATTGCTTATAAAAAAAGTAACGATGACCAATTAACACTTGGTCAAGCCATAAAAGTTGGTTTAGCAACAGCTGCAATTGGTGGCTTAATTGTAGCAATATATACTTATATACACTACACTTATTTACAACCAGAATTTATTGAAGCTATCAGAGAAAAAGCTCTTGAAGACATGTATAGACAAAATCCTGATTTAACCTCAGAGCAAGTAGAATCTGCACAAGGCATGATGAATATATTTACTTCTGCTGGGTTTATTGGTACTGTAAGTATTATTGGATCGCTTATTTATGGACTTGTAGTTTCTTTAATAGCAGGATTAGTACTTAAAAGCGAATAATAGTTTTATATTTGAAATATATTTTCAAATTAAATTATGAACATATCAGTAGTCATACCACTACTTAACGAAGAAGAATCATTAACAGAGTTACACCATTGGATTGCAAATGTCATGCAATCCAATGGTTTTTCTTATGAATTGCTTTTTATTGATGATGGTAGCACAGATCAATCCTGGAACATCATCCAATCACTTCAAGAAAAAGACACAAACGTTAAAGGAATCAGGTTTTTAAAAAACTTTGGAAAATCTCAAGCACTTCATGCTGGTTTTGCTCAAGCAAAAGGTGATGTAATAATCACAATGGATGCAGACTTACAAGATAATCCTGAAGAGATACCAGAACTATACAACATGATAACTAAACAAGGATTTGATTTAGTATCTGGTTGGAAAAAGAAACGTTTTGACAATAAATTAACCAAAAACTTACCATCAAAACTATTTAATTGGGCTGCACGTAAAACGTCTGGTGTTAAATTAAATGATTTTAATTGTGGACTAAAAGCCTACCATAAAAATGTGGTAAAAAACATTGATGTAAATGGCGAAATGCATAGATACATTCCTGTTTTAGCTAAAAATGCTGGTTTTTTAAAAATTGGCGAAAAAGTAGTCCTCCACCAAGCAAGAAAATATGGCGAAACCAAATTTGGTATGGATCGTTTTGTTAATGGCTTTTTAGACTTAATAACTATATGGTTTTTATCTAGATTTGGAAAACGTCCAATGCATTTATTTGGTGCTTTAGGTGTTATTATGTTTGGTATTGGGTTTATAATTGCATTGTATTTAGGTATTGATAAATTATTTTTTAATCCAGATGGACGATTAATTACAGATAGACCTCATTTTTATCTAGCATTGGTTACAATGATTTTAGGGTCTCAGTTTTTTATTGCAGGTTTTTTAGGCGAAATAATTTTACGTCAAAAAACTGGTAAAAAACGTTATTTGATTAAAGAATCACTAAATTTAGAAGGCTAAAACAGAATTTATTGCCTCTTAATTATTAAAAATTTTGCATTTGCTTACTTTTGCATCTAATAGTATTACCAATGAGATATATAGACCCAGAACTTTTAAAAAGAGTAAACACTTGGTTAACTCCTACATTTGATCAAGACACAAAAGATTATATAAAAAATTTAATCGCTTTAGAACCTACAGAACTTAACGAAAGTTTTTACAAAGACTTAGAGTTTGGTACTGGTGGAATGCGAGGTGTAATGGGAATTGGCACAAATCGTATTAACAAATACACTTTAGGAAAAAACACCCAAGGTATAAGTAATTATATGCACCAAGTTTTTCCTGCAGAAAACCTTAAAGTAGCCATCGCTTTTGATTGTAGACACAATAGTAAAAGTTTAGCAAAAATTGTTGCAGATGTATTTTCTGCTAACAACATAAAGGTCTATTTATTTGAAGATTTACGTCCTACTCCAGAATTATCTTTTGCGTTAAAACATCTTAATTGTCATTGTGGTATAGTATTAACTGCATCACACAATCCACCAGAATATAATGGTTACAAAGTGTATTGGCAAGATGGAGGACAATTAGTTCCGCCTCAAGACAAAAACATTATAGAGGTAATAAATAATTTGGATTACTCTGAAATTAAATTTGAATCCAATCCAGAATTAATAGAATATATAGGAGAAGATGTAGACAACGTTTTTATTGATGCTTCAGTTAAAAATGGAAGTTTTGATACACCACAAGAAGCTAAAGACAAATTAAATGTAGTATTTACTTCTTTACATGGTACATCTATTACAACAATACCAGAAACCTTTAAACGTGCTGGCTATAAAAATGTTCATATTGTTGAAGAACAGCGTGAACCTAATGGCGATTTTCCAACTGTAAAATCTCCTAATCCAGAAGAACCTGAAGCACTAAAAATGGCTTTAGAGTTAGCAGAAAAAGTAAATGGAGACATTGTAATTGGTACAGATCCAGATAGCGACAGAGTTGGTATTGCAGTTAGAGGTTTAAATAATGAGATGTTATTGTTAAATGGTAATCAAACAATGGTAATGATGACCAATTTTTTATTAAATCAATGGAAAAACAACAATAAAATTAATAACAATCAATTTATAGGAAGCACCATTGTATCTACACCAATGATGTCTGTTTTAGCAGATGCTTTTAAAGTAGAATGTAAAATTGGATTAACAGGTTTTAAATGGATTGCAAAAATGATTAAAGACTTCCCTAATCAAGACTTTATTGGTGGTGGAGAAGAAAGTTTTGGATACATGGTTGGTGATTTTGTTCGCGATAAAGATGCTGTAACCTCTGCATTATTAGCTTGCGAAATTGCTGCACAGGCAAAAGCTAAAGGCAGTTCTTTTTATAAAGAATTAATCAAATTATACACAGAACATGGTCTTTATAAAGAACGTTTAATATCTATGACTAAAAAAGGTATTGAAGGCGCACAAGAAATCAAACAAATGATGATTGATGCTAGAAACAATCCTTTACAAATGGTTAACGGATCAAAAGTAGTCAGAATTGAAGACTATCAATTATCTGAAGCCAAAAACATAATAGATAACACAAGTAAAGTATTAGATATTCCAAAATCTAATGTATTAATTTATTATACCGAAGATGGAAGTAAAATAGCTTTAAGACCAAGTGGTACAGAGCCTAAAATTAAATTCTATATTAGTGTAAACACAACGCTAGACAATGTGTCAGCATTTGAAGTTACGGAACAAAAATTGGAATCACAGATTGATGCTATTATAAAAGATATGCAACTAAACTAGATGAACTACCTAAAAAAAATATTAAAATACGCGTTACCATATAAAAAGTATGCTATTTTAAATATTATTAGCAACGTATTTTACGCACTATTTGGGGCATTATCCTTTTTTGCATTAATGCCAATGCTAAATGTTTTATTTCCTAAAGATGGTGAAACAAAAATAGTTACAAAACCAATATATAATGGTTTAAAATCATTAGGAGAGTACTTCAATAACTCTTTAGCCTATCAAATACAGACCTTTGCAGAAAATGACAAATCTAAAGCACTAATTTTTGTAATTGCATTAGTGGTTGTAACATTTTTACTTAAAAACCTATTTAACTACTTAGGACTATATTTTGGTACTTTCCTTCGTAATGGAATTTTAAAAGATTTAAGAGATGATTTATATGACAAAACAATAAATCTTCCTATTTCTTTTTACTCAGAGAAAAGAAAAGGCGATATTATAGCTAGAATTTCTAATGATGTCGCAGAGGTTAAAAACTCATTTTTGGCAGTCTTAGAAATGATTATTAAAGAACCTTTAAGCATTGTTTTTAGTATAGGTGGTATGCTTATTATTAGTGTCAAACTTACTTTGTTTGTATTCATTTTTATACCTATTTCAGGTTTTATAATTTCTGCTATCGGAAAGCGATTAAAAAAGAAATCTGCTGATGTACAAAAAGAACAGGGTATATTTTTATCTACTGTTGAAGAAACCTTAAATGGTCTAAAAGTGATAAAAGGGTTTAATGCAGAAGGGACATTTAATAGTAAGTTTCAAGACTCTACCACTCGCTATTTTAATTTTTCGAATAAATTATTAAACAGGCAAAACTTAGCGTCTCCCGTAAGTGAAATTTTAGGTATCGTAACCATATCTGTTTTACTTTGGTTTGGTGGTAGAATGGTGTTATTGGAAAACTCTTTAGACAGTGCTTCTTTCTTAACTTTTATGGGATTAGCTTATAACATATTAACTCCAGCAAAAGCAATTAGCAAAGCGTCTTATGCTGTAAAACAAGGTAATGCTGCAGCTGAACGTGTTTTAGAAATTATAGAAACAAAAAGTCCAATTGAAGATAGCCTAAATGCAGAAACCTTAGCTGGTTTTGAAAACAATATTAGTGTTGACAATATTTCATTTAAATATGAAGATGAATTAGTGTTAAAAAACTTTTCAATAACTGTCCCTAAAGGAAAAACAATTGCTCTTGTTGGGCAATCTGGAAGTGGTAAAAGTACTATTGCAAACTTAATTACACGTTTTTATGATGTAAATGAAGGTAGTATTAATATTGACGGTCAAAACATAAAAGATGTAACTAAAAACTCCTTAAGAAGTATTATGGGATTAGTTACTCAAGACTCTATACTGTTTAATGATACTATAAAAAACAATATTTTAATTGGTAATCCAAATGCATCAGATGATGATATATTAGAATCACTTAAAATTGCCAATGCTTGGGAGTTTGTTAAAGAATTACCTAAAGGTATTGAAACTAATATAGGAGATTCTGGAAATAAGCTTTCTGGAGGACAAAAGCAACGTTTAAGTATTGCAAGAGCTGTACTTAAAAACCCTCCAATAATGATTTTAGACGAAGCAACCTCAGCTTTAGATACAGAAAGTGAGCGTTTAGTACAAGTTGCATTAGAAAATATGATGAAAAACAGAACATCCATTGTCATAGCACATAGACTATCAACTATCCAAAACGCAGACGAAATTATTGTAATGCAAAAAGGAGAAATTATAGAACAAGGAACACATACTAGCTTATTGGCAAAAAATGGAATGTATAAAAAACTTGTAGACATGCAAAGCTTTGAATAACATCAATCTATGATAAATAAAAAAAGGATAAACTTAAGTTTATCCTTTTTTTGTATTCATTACTAGATTTGGGGCTAGCAACATAAATAGGTTTTACAGTGTAAACTTAAAATAAAAAAACATAACAAACAAGAAAAAAACACACTTTATCGTGTTTATTTACTTTTAAACGATATTTTTTGATTTAAATTATTGATTATCAACTAGTTAAAATGTTAAAAAAAATACACCTTATTTAATTAAACTTTTAATCTAAATTAGAGTCTAAATAGAATATGCCAAAAAACGAAGCTTCATTAATTAAGCAACTACAATCTGACACAGATAAAAATGTTGCTTTTAAAACTTTGATTTCGCTCTATAAAGAGCGTCTGTATTGGCATATCAGAAATATTGTAAAATCTCATGACGATGCAGATGACGTTTTACAAAACACTTTCATTAAAGTTTTTAAAAACATAAAAAACTTTAAAGCCGAAAGTCAATTATACTCTTGGCTGTATAGAATAGCAACAAACGAAGCCATTACACATCTTAATAAAAACGCCAAGCGAAAAAATATAAATAACGAAGAGGCTCAGGAATTAGCTATAAACAACCTACAATCAGATGTCTATTTTGAAGGTGATGCCATTCAATTAAAATTACAAAAAGCAATTGCAACCCTTCCAGAAAAGCAACAATTAGTCTTTAATATGAAATATTTTCAGGATTTAAAGTACAGCGAGTTATCAGAAATACTAGATACAAGCGAAGGTGCTTTAAAGGCATCCTACCATATTGCAGCAAAAAAAATTGAAGCCTTTTTAAAAGACAATTAAACTAATTAAGAAAAACACAGTCATAGTATTAGAATGAAAGACAATAATTTACATAATATAAAAGAAACTGGCTTTAAAACTCCTCAAAATTATTTTGAAGGATTAGAAGATCGTATTCTTACACACGCAACATTAGAGTCTTTAACAAAAAGCACTGGATTTAAAACACCAGAAGATTATTTTGACACTATTGAAACATCTGTTTTAGAAAAACTTAATAAACCAGAACCTAAAGTTATACCGCTTTTTAGAAGAAAATCAGTCTTAGCTATTTCAAGCATTGCGGCAGCTTTAGTTTTATTTTTTAGTTTAAACCTTTTTAACAATACATCAACTATTGAAATAGACCATTTAGACACAGTAACTGTTGAAGATTATTTATTAGACGAATTAGAAACAACAGACCTTAGCTTATTAATTAGCAATACAGAATTAACACAATCCCATTTTATAGACTACAACGTTCAATCTTTAGAAGATTATATTGACACAGTAGATTTAGATGAATTATACGATTAAAAATTATTACTATGAAAACATATATTTTAACAACATTAATCCTTTTATTGTCCTTTAGTGCTATTGCACAAAAAGACAGAGAAAAATTAAAGGCTTTAAAAGTAGCACATATAACAGAAGAGCTTGAGCTAACTACAAAGGAAGCTGAAGGGTTTTGGCCTATTTACAATACTTATGAAGAAGAGAAACATAAAATAATTAGTAATTCTATCTCTAAAAGAAAAGAGATAAAAGCAGAAACTTTATCTGAAGAAGAAGCTAAAGCTTTAGTTAAAGAAATGCAATTAAATGAAGAAGCAAGACTAAAAAACAGAACAGAGTTTATAGAAAAACTATCAAAAGTAATAAGCTACAAAAAGATTGTTTTGTTAATGAAAGCAGAACGAAACTTTAAACGCAAAATGATTGAAGAGTTTAAAGGCAGACATAAAAATTCTCAAAAAGAATGTCCATAACATAAAAAAGGAAGCTAATTAGCTTCCTTTTTCTATTTAAAAGTCAATTTGCTTATTCTACCATTTCCTGCAGCGTAAGCAGTACTATCGTTTAAAAAACGTAGTGTATAAAACCCTTCATCGCTTAGATGTGTCCAAGTATTTCCAGCATCATTGGTATAATCAATCCCTTTAAAACCAATAGCAACTAATTGCCTAGCATTACCATTTGGGACATATTGCACGCAGCTTCTGTAACCTGGACTTTGATTTTGACCAATTAATTGCCAAGTTTTTCCGCCATCAATGGTAATAATTTTATTTGCTGCATTATCATTAGGTTTGGTATAATCTCCACCAATTGCAAAACCATTTAGCTCGTCATAAAAATCTATACTATACATTCCTGTAGTTTCTAATCCTTGTACAATTGGTGTTTCAAATACTTGCCATGTTTTTCCTTTATCTGGCGAGAATAATATTCTGCTTGCCTTTCCTCCTGTTGCAACCCAAGTTTTATCTCCAACAATTGCAATATTAGTGTCACTTGCTGCAAAAGCAGCCTCACCTTCTTTTGCTTTTGGTAATACGTCACAAGATAACTTTGTCCATGTTTCTCCGCCATCTCTGGTTATGATTACACTCATACAATCGTCTGTTGGATCACCAATTGCGATACCTTCTTGATCATTCCAAAACTCCATAGAATCGTAGAATGCTTTTGGGTGGTTTTCTTGGTAGACTACTTTATTCTTTTCTAAATCAGCATCAAGTTTAAATAACAAAGCTGGAGAACCAATACTAAGTGCAAAAATACTTTTTTCTAAAATTGCTAATGATCTGTAATTTTGAGTTGTAGAATCTTTCAAAGAATAAAAATCATATCTATAAAAATTCTCATTATTGTTTCCATAATACCCTAAAAAATTATCCCAAATTGGTACAATTCTACCATTTGAAGTAGCATAAAAAACTACTGTATCTCTCTTCCTTATCTCCAAAGCCCTAACATTTAAAGTAGAATCCTGTAACAAAGTTTCAATTTCAACACTAGAAAAACTTTTTTTAATTGGTTTTGGTTCAGGTTTGTATTTTCCAACACCAATCCCACAACCTCCTATTCCTATTAATAAAACAGAGAAAAATATAAAGCCTAATAGTTTTTTCATTTGTATCAAATTTCTATAAAAGTAAAAAAGCTTCGCTATAATAGCGAAGCTTTTAAAACAAATAATTATAATCTGTTTAGTTTCTTACAATCTTTAAAGTTGTAGTATCATTTATATTTACCATATAAACACCTTTAGCTAAAGCAGAAAAATCTAATTCTACTTGATTACTATTTTGGTAAGTATTTTGGTATAAAACCTGTCCTAAACTATTAAAAATAGAGACTTTTTCTATAATTGCACTAGGTGTTTTAACTGTTAAAACATCACTTGTAGGATTTGGATAAACTTGTAAATTATTATCTAAATCAAAATCGCCAACTGATAAAGATTCGTTATTACCATTAAACGTTGGAGCTTGTATAACAAAACTACCTGTTCCGTTTGGTATTCTTGCATAACCCATATCTTCGGTTTGTGCTCCAAATGTTATACTTTCTATAACTGTACCATCTGCATAAGATAAGACTGCTTCTTCTCCACTTGCAGAAAACTTTAAATCTGCATGTAATCCTACTTGATCATCATCCTTATCGCACCAAACTATTAAATAACTATCTGGAGCAATTGTAGTTCCTGCAGGGAATTGCCATACCAAAGGATCTGTAGAGTCGTCTGATAAATAAAGGTTATCTAAACTAAGTGTTTGAGAAGAGTTGTTATAAAGCTCTAACCAATCATCAAATTCACCATCTTGATCTGCAACAGTAGTTCCATTAGAAGCCATTATTTCGTTAATTACTAAGTCTCCAACTGGAATTGTATTGTAGGTAGCATCAATTGTATAATACTCATACTCTGCTCTAGCTGGAGAGAATGCTCCAATATTAGTGTTTTCTGCATAAATATAATATTGCATATAGTCTGTATCTACAGTAACATCTGCACTATATACATCACCTCCTTGAGCTGTCATTAAGATTTTTGTAAAAGGTAAAGTCTCATCTGTTCTATATCCTAAATAGACTGCATTTGTATTTGTATCTGTAACATTAGCAGATATTGAAATAACATCTCCAATTGTTGGTACAGCTACAGAAGGTACTACACTACTAATAGTAGGCTGTGTATTTGTAAAATCTGTTTGAGATAATAAATAAGTCCCTCTTGCAGACATTAAATTAGTTAGTCCACAAGCTGTATTCATTCCTAAACTATAATCTGTGTTTATATTACCTGTAAACTGGGCGTCTGTATAAAACTTATTGGTATCTGCTGTTACAGCTGTAGCAATAATTGCTTGATAATCATTAGCCAGCGTTAAATAATTAGAGTTAGATATATTTTCTGTTAATATCGTTTTATAATGCGCCAAATACATTTTTTTATAAGTTGGTACTGCTAAAAGCTTAGACAACAAAGGGAAATTACTATCTGTATCGTGTAATAAATGATCTAACTGTGCTTTAGCAGTAGTAGAGTTTAGATTACCTCCTCCTCCAGGGCCTGGTCCACCACCAGTTGCTCCTGTCATACCAAATGTACCAAAGGACATATTTAAATCCCAAACTATAGAATTAAACCTTCCGTTATCATCTTTATACAAATAGTAATTTTGTTTAAACTGTCCAATGTAACTATCTAGATTAACTAAAACATTATCAAAAGCTAACATCCATAATGCTTTATCTACATCTAAAACCGTTTCTATATTTGCTATATCTGTATCTAAAATATTAGTCAATTCTATTAAATCATCCCAATGTGCTACTGCTACAGTTGGGTCTGTATCATCATCTGACTTAATCTCATATGCATCTTCATAACTTGTACTAGAAGTTCCTAAATAAGCTAAATTTGGCAAGTTAGTAGACTGTGGTCCTGCTCCATCTGGAGGACTACAGCTAAAAAACGCATTATCGTTAGAGTTAAAATGCTTGTTTACAAACGTTTTAGTGATTGCTTCTGTATTAGTATATAAACCCATTAATACACCATTAACATATACATTTGCATAATTTGCTTGAGGTGCATCCATATATTGGTTTACAATATTATAAGCTACAGTTTCTCTAACAAACGATGGATCAAACATTACATTGGCTAGTTTAATATCTTTATAGCCTTGATGATCTTGATCTACATAAGTATCTAGTTCTATATGAAAAGGGTTTTTTGTTTGGTTAGCGTTATAAGAACTGTTTCCTTTATATTTTACACCAACTTGGTTGTAAACTGTTCCATTAATAGTAACAGAAACCGCTTCTGTATAGTTATTATCACCTGCTTTTTCGGCATCTAATAAAGCGTCCCAATTGCTTTCTGCAAATACAATTTCTATAGTTTGAATTGTATTAATGTCATATAAATCCTGTGCAAACGCTTTTACGAAAACGAGTAAAAATAATGCTAATGTAATTTTCTGTTTCATTGAAATAATTTTCTATTATTTTATTTAGATGCAGAATTATAAAAAAACTTGCGTATAAAATTCAAAAAAAGCTTCACTATAATAGTGAAGCTTCTTTCTTTTAACAATCAATCAGAAATAGTTAATATTTTTCTTTTTTAAGTGCTTTTATATCTGTAATTAATTGAGCTATTGATGCTCTATTTAAGCCATTATATATACCTCTAATGTGCTTGTTTTTATCTATTAACAAAAAGTTTTCTGTATGTAAAAAATCATCAATACTTTTTTCTTCTCCTAAATCATTTTCCACAAAATAATGATCTCTGCCTAATTGGTAAATTTGATTTTTATCTCCAGTTACCAAATGCCATTTATTATTAATGACACCATTATTATTTGCATATATTTTTAAAACAGGTACTGTATCTGTACTTGGCATTACTGAATGCGATAATATTAATATTTCGTCATCATATTTAAACTCTTCCTGAATTTTCGTCATATTATTAGTCATTTTTAGACAAATACCAGGACATGTTGTAAAAAAGAAATCTGTTATATAAATTTTATTTTTAAATGTGTTTTGAGAAATAGTATCTCCTAATTGATTTAACAGTTTAAAATCTGGAATTTTATGAATTTTTTTTTCTTCTTTACTTCCAGGAGTTATCCAATAAGGTGTAAAAGATTCGTCTTGATAATAAGGTAAATTATCTACTCTACTAGTTTCTTCTACTTTTATATTTTCTTTTTTTATTTGTTTTTTACAACTTATTGTAATTATAAATAAAAAAAAGAATATGGCTTTATGATTTTTTCTTTCTAATAATATCTTCATCTTCTAGTCTATAACATGAATTTGCGCGTCGCATACCAAAAATACGACCATTTTTAGCTTCGTAATTAACATACAACTTACCGTTAGCTAACCAAGCTTTTTGAAAACCTTTTTCTTTACCATCAATTAGATTTCTATGTTTAGCTAATTGCCCTGTTGGATACCATTGTTTTTCTTCACCTTGTTTGATACCGTTTTTGTAATAAGATTCGCCAGCTAAAACACCATTTTCCCACCAACTTTTATAAGAACCGTCTAATCGATTATTTTTATAAAAAGATTCTGTCTGAAGTATTCCGTTTTTTGTCCAGTGTTTAGCAACGCCTTCTCTTCTTCCATTTATAAAACCCCATTTTTCCTGTAAGGTTCCATTTGTATAATATTTTAAAGAATATCCGTTAAAAGGTTTTTTATTATAATACCATCTTGCTTTATTTCCATTAAGAATTAATTCTTCTTTTAACACTTCAATACTATCAATTAGAATTGGTTTATCGTCATAAGTAACAACATTAATAGCCATGCTTGTTGAAGTTTCTTTACAACCAGTTATTGAAAATGTAATAAGTATTAAAAGAAGAATTGATTTCATCTTTATTTATTTTAGTAGCCTTGAAATGGTCCAGCAAAAAGAACTATTGCCTCATCATATGCGTATAATGGTGCATTATACTCTTCATTAATTATATGATAATGATAAAGTTCATCAGCTTCATATTGAGTGGTAGATGTATGTCCACCTGAGGCGTCTAAATCTGTTGGGTATGTTCCTGTAGAATTACATTTTCTTCCATAAAGAAACACACCATCTAATAATATTCCAACTAATTCATCATCATCATTAGAAATTGATTTAGGCTCTAAGTGATAGTGATATACACCTGGACCCTTATGTGCTCCATTATAATCTAAACTTCCAGCAGCTTGATCTAAATCTCCAGCTCCTTCTTGATCATTAAATATGGCAGCACCACTAACAGCTATACCAACAGTATTTAATTGTGTGTCAACAGTTGCACCTGTTAAATTTGGAGTTGCATCAACTATAAAACTTGAGGCTTCACCTGTACCTCCTCCAATATAAGTGTCTTGAGTTGTTTTTACAACACCTGCTGATGATTCATCTACATAAAGCGCATGGTCTGTCTCCCAATAAATTGATGTGTGGTTTGGAAATCCTGTTGTTTCAATATCAATTTGTGTACCATCACTAGATAAAGTAACAGTAACTGCATCTGAAAACTGGTCAAAAGCACTACTTAATTCTGTTATTCCAACTTCTTCCTCTGTTGTTGTTGTTGTTGCGTCATCGTCATTTCCACAGGAAATAAAAATAATTCCAATAGTTAAAACTGATAAAGTAAATTTAAATACATTTTTCATTGTTGTTGTTGTTGTTGTTATTTTGGTTACTAATTAGTTTAGATGCTATATAAAAAACATCTTGTGCAATTTTTAAATTAATTTCCTCCTCTTTGTGGTCTTCCTCCTTGTCCACCTCCTCTTTGTGGTTTAGGTGCATTTTCTAGTTCTTCTTTAGAAATAAAATCATCATCATTTGTATCTATTTTAGAAAACTGATCTTGTAATGGTCCTTTTACTTCATCTTTAGATAATTTACCGTCTTTATTAGCATCCATTTCAGCTAGCATTTGTGAAGCGTCTGGACGTTCTCCTCTTTCTCTTGGCTGATTTCTTTTTTCTGTCGTTTCTGTTTTTGCGCTATTACTAGTATTTGTTGTTTCATTGCTTGATTTACAACTTGTAAACCCTATTAATAGTGCTACTATTGCTAAACTAGTTAATTGTTTTTTCATTTTAATTATATTTTGTTACACATTTTTAGATGCTACTTATAAATTAAACTTGTGCTATTTAAGTTTTTTTTAACCTTTTACTGACATTGATCCAGAAACGCCATGTAAACAACCTAAAATTTGATTGCTTCCAGCATCTCCTGCGTGATAGTGATATCCTCTAATAGTATCATAATGTCCATTACATTGGTCTAAATCCGTATAAGCTTTACCGTTTATATCTTTATGTGCGTAAATCCCAAAACCATCCATTGCATAACCAAGCATTGGTGCATGTACACCTTTTTGTTTTACTTCTTTTGTTGACCCTGTCACTGCATGATAGTGATAGCCTGCATGTGGATTAACATGTCCTCCATGATCATCTAAAGGTGCAAGTGTATGAGCTGCAAGTATAGCATGTGTTGGAGCTGGTGCTTCAAAATTAACTCCATTAAAAGCAATACCAATTCCATCTCTTCCTAAGCTTGAAACGTTTTCTAAATATAAAGGCTTTACAGGTATTACGTATGTTGATTGCTTTTCTTTATAATAACTTGGTAAACATTGTACACAGTAATTATGATATTTTTCGTCTACATCTGGTCTTGCTGCTGCTTCACACTCTTCTTGTGTTTCTGTAACTTTAATAGACCCATCTTCTCTAAACAAAGCCCATTGTTCATCGTTATAAAACTCTTTTAGATTAGCTATAAAATGACCATCTACGTCATACACTTTATCATCCTTAAACCACATACCTCCTTTATCTTTACCATCATTAATATGTGTTGGACACCATGGTCCCATATTATGCTCGTTAGGTTGAGATGCTGTTGTTATAACATAACACAATGCTTTTGTCCCATTTGCAAGTGTACGCTCTTCTTTAGTAATGTCTTTAAGCATACTTTCTTTTATAAATAGTGAAGGATCTACATTAATTGTAACGTCAAAATCTTTTTGAACGTTATTAGCTATACTAGTATTTCTTGGTTCACCTCTTTCTGGTCTAGGTGCTTTTTCTAACTCCCCTTTAGATATAAAACCATCATTATTAGTATCTATTTTAGAAAAATCATTTGCTAAAGGGCCTCTTACTTCTGTCTTAGATAATTTTCCATCATTATTAGCATCCATCTCAGCTAATAAATCTTTAGTATTTGACGCTTGTCTTTGAGGTTTACTCTCTGATGTTTTATCCTCAGGCTTTGTAGTTGTTTTGCAATTTACCAACGTAATGCAAAGCACAATTAAAAGTGCAGTTGTTAATATTTTTGAAAATTCCATAATAGTACTATTAAATTAATTAGTCTTTACGTTTTCTTTTCTTCTTTTTACCTTCTTCTTTATTTTTAGAAAAAAAGGCTTTCAATTCTTCTAAATCTAATTCATTATCTTGATTAGTGTCAATCTTAGAAAAATTATCAATCAGTTTTTGTTTTCTTTTTACAGCTAATTCTAATTCGTTTAATTTTCCATTACCATCATCATCAACATCTTTAATTATTTTTTCTGGAGCAACTTTTTTAGGTCTTTTTCTATTATTTAAAGACTCTTTTAATTCTTCTAAATCAATTACCTCATCACTATTTGAATCAATCTCATCAAAATGTTCTGCTATTTTTCCTCTTTCGTCTTTTGAAGCTTCATCTTTATCTATGACCTCATCTTTATTTGTATCTAATTTAGAAAGTATTTCGGAAGCATCTGGTTTACCTCCTTTTTGTTGACCTCTGCCACCTCCTTGACCTTGTCCTCCTCCTTGTCCTCCTCCTTGTCCTCCTCCAGGAGGTCCTTGAGCGTAAACACCTATTGTCAGTAGCAATGTAAATACGGTAATTGCTATTTTAAATTTGTTGTTTTTCATTTTATTGAACTTCTTTATTTTTTTTATTTATTATTTTTTTTCCGAATAGAAAAACAGGTATTATAACAATAAACCATAAGTAATTAGTATTAAAACTACTTGTATTTGTTACCATTAAACCTTTTTTAAACACTACAGATGCAGTATAATCTTTATTTTTATTCAATACTACTTTACTTGTGTTACCATTTAACAACACAGAAAAAACCGTTTGATGATTTTTATTTTCTTTAAAAGCATTTATATCGATGTTTAGCGTTTTAAAGGTTTTAGGCAAATCCTTGACAATAAACTTAGCGTCCGTTTGATGATTTCCTAATTTTATTCCTCCTTCTGAAAGTACTATTGTTTCTCCATTAATATTTAAATTAAAATTTTCTTTTAAATATCTAACTGCTAATTGTTTGTATTCTATAGCAGATAACTCGACAACATTAGAACTGGAATAATGCTTTTTTAAAGCTTCGTTTAAACCTGTTTGACTTAAACTTATATTTAGTATACCTAAATCCTCTTTAACCTCAAGATAATACATTGCAGATAATGGATTATGTGCTTGTATATTTTTAATGGAGATGATTAAAAAGAATAAAAGGAAAACTATTTTTTTCATTTTTATTGAAACACAAAATTATTTGTTGCAGCTACACCTTTTAAGCATTTTGGTACGTTTGGTGCTTCCGTATTACTCGCTACATAATGATATACTCCATCTGGAAATTCTGAAGTTACAGCAGTAATTCCGCCACATTCATCTAAACCTGAAGGTTCTGTTTGGTAAGCATAAATTGGAAAACCGTCTTTAGCAAAACCAATAAGCTTAGTATCTGAAACTTGATCTATTATTGTACAGGTTACATCATCTATATTATTAGCGTCTAAAACTTGATTGATAGTTTCTGCTACAAAATGCCAGTGGTAGTAACCAGCAGGATCGTGATGACCTCCACAAGGATCTATAGAAGGAATATTACCTCCAGAAATCCCTGGCTGACCTGGACCATTAACTACAGATGGTGGATCACCATTAATTGGAACACCATCTACAGAAACACCAATTAGCTCGACCGTATCAATAACATTATTACTTGTTGCAAATACTGGCGAAGCTGGTATTAGAAAAGTTAATTGCAAATTATTATCTGGAGCTGCAGCAAGACAATAAGCATAATCTGCATTTGTAGCTCCAGAAGCAAAATCATCAATATGTATATCTCCATTATCATCCACAATATCATAACCATCGGCTTCCATTGCATTAAACAACTCTGCTTTCATAACCTGAAAACCAGGATTTGTTGCTCCATCATAAATACCTAATCCACCTATATCATTAATTGTTGTAGGACAATATGGACCATTGTCTACTGGATTACTAGAAAACACTAATTGATAACATTCTCCTGATGAGCCATCTTCAAGTGTGCAATCAACTATTTCGTAAGAAATTAATGATGTAGAGTTAAAGTAAGCTTCTTGTATCAAAGCTTCAGTTAAATCATCATTACCATCAGCTGAACTAGCATCATCACTACTATTGCAAGCGGTAATAGACAACATAGTTAAAACCACAATAAAGCCAATTGACTTTAAGTTTGTAAAGATTATTTTATTTGTTTTCATATTAGTTATTTGAATTACTTTTCTTTTTTGTTTTAATTATGTATAATAAACCTAATAGAAGTACAACTAATAGTGCGTAACCCATGTTAGCAGAAAGAAAACTAGCTTTGTTTATAGTTTCTAAAACAAACTTATTATCATCTATTACTAATTTTAAAGTATGATTGTTTTTATTATTTAAAGTGAAATGTTCTTTATTAAAACCTTCTTTTAAAAACACTAAGGCGCTTTTATTATTATGTATATCCTTGAAAGCACTATTTTTAATATAGACCTTTTTTATATCTGAAGGTACACCAAGGACTTCAAAAATAACTTTGGTTTCATGACCTAATTTTACCATCCCATTGCTTAATGTGATAGCTTGATTGTCATTGAATTTAATGTCGAAATTATTTTTAATGTGCTCTAAAACCATTTGTTGAAACTCCTCTGGCGTTTTATATTCAGCAAAGTGTGTTTTTATTTCTTGCTGAAAAGCAGTTAACGATGCACTAATTTGTAAAACCCATTGGTTATCGTCTTTTTCAACCAACATTGTGGTCGAAACATCTGGATTGTGAGCAAAACCAATCATTGCAAACAATCCTATAAATATTGATGTAAAATACGTTTTCATCTGTTTTTTAATTGACTACGTAAGCGCCTTTTAAACCATTTATAAAATTGTTGTTACCAGCATAATCTACGTGGTAATGATATCCTCTTGTATCATCAGTATGACCAAGTAAAGTATCTAAGTCGGTATATTCATTACCATTTGCATCTAAATGCTCATGAATTCCATGTCCATCTAAGGCGTAACCTATTAAAGCTGAATGACCATCTGTTTGCTCTATTTTAGTACTTAAACCTGTTGCTGCGTGATAGTAGTAGCCTTGATTTACGTTAATATGTCCTCCTGCATCATCAAAAGGTGCTAAAGTATAGGCACCAAGAATATTATCGACTGGTGCTGGTGCTGAAAACTCTATTCCATTTAAAGCAATACCACGAGTTGAAGGCGCAGTATTACCAGGTCCTCCAGGTCCTGTTGCGAAAAGCGCAGCATTGGCTTGAGCTATAGGTGTTATTGGTATTAACCACGTTTGTGTTAAATCGGTTACATAAGTTGGTAAACATTCTACACAGAAATTTTCGTAGGCTGTTCCAACATTAGGATTTGCGGCATTGATACAATCGTCCTCGGTTTCGGTAACGTAAATATCACCATTGGCATCATACATTTGCCATGTTGTATCGTTATAAAATGTTGCCATATTTTGAACAAAAGCACCATCAACATCATAAACTTCTCCTCCTTCTAACCAGATTCCTCCTGCAGACGCATCGTCTGATATATTGTCTGGACACCAAGGACCAACCACATGGTCAGTAGGGATACTACTTGTTACTATTTGGTAACAATCTGTTGAGGTACCATCTGATAAAGTGCAAGGAACAGTTGTGATGGTTACTGAACCATCAGTTGTTGTAAAATAAGATGAATTTACATCTACAACGGTTGATGTATCTGTCTCAGAATCAGAATCGTCTGAAGTTGTTGAGTCATCATCATTATTACAAGCTACAAACCCAAATAAAATGGCTAATAATAGTAATGTAATTCTTAAAGAGGTATTTTTCATCGTTATTATTTTTAATTGTTATTATTTAGACGTGCTTTTTTTAAATTACTTGTGCTGAATTTTAATTTTATATATATTAATTTAATTCTTTATTAAGTTTAAAGGCAAGTAGTCTTGTTTTTTTTTCTGAGATCAATACCATTATTTAATTGTATCTGAGTTTGTAATAATTGATCAATTACACTATTTTGATAATCTTTACTATTTAACAATTGGTAATAATTTGACTTTTGACCAAACAACTTAATGTTTTTATAGTTTTCATTATCATTAGGAAGTAAATCTACTAACGATATATGTTTTTCAATTATAGGTTTTATCCTATTTTCTACTATATTATTAATTTTAGTTTCTTGATTTTCAAAAATTATTAAACTACTTGGGTAATGTGATATTAAATTGGCTAACGAATCATTTTCTAGAAACTGAAATTTATCTGTCATATTTACAGAGCTTAACGATTCATCTCTCAAATTAGTAGTCTTAAACTTTATTTGAACAATTAAATCTTTAACTTTTTGGGTTAGATTATCTGGATGCTGACCAACATAATTCAATGCACTTTGTAAAGTCAAAATGGTGTTACTATAGCGAACTATAGTTTTGTCTAACACATTTAAATTAGTATTTAATTCTTCATATAAACTCTCATAAATTTTTACTTGTACTATTTTATTCTTTCTAATTTCATTTAAACTATTAATTTTCCATGCAATTAAAATACCAATAACAATTAATAAAATTTCTCCAAAAGCATATAACGTATAACTTTTAAATTTACCTGAAACTATTAATTTTTTTCTAATTTTTCTTAATACTTTCATCGATAAAATTTTATTAAATAGGTTAGTCAATTTAAAGATTGAAAAGAAAAACTCCATGACATTACATCATGAAGCTTTCACTACTAATCAACCAAAACTATTTTCTTTATATTTTTAATTTAAATAATTATTTACTGCTGCTTCACGAGATGTGACGTGGGCATTTAAAGTATTTACTGCTGTTTGAAATTCTGAACTATTATTTAAAAATGAATAGCCTGAAATTTCTGATGTCGCATAAGGCTCTATTAAAGCTGAATATGTTGCATATTGAGATTGAATTGCACTTACATTAAATGCGTCATCTACTACTTCTTGTACATACGTATCATATTGCGCTTTATAAACATCATCTGCATATAAATATCCAATTAATGGCCACTCACTACTACTTAATCCTGAAAAATCTAACGGTAAAGATCCACCCATATTACCTGTTTGTAACGCTTCGTTATTATCCCAAGGAATCCATGTTAATTTACTTGTATCAGGATTGTTATACAGATAATAATTATGTGTCATACGACCATAGGTGTCCCAGTTTTGAATTACTGTATTTGCAGCCAAGTATTTTAAAAACACATCGGTATCTAAAACAGCATCTAGGTTAGTCCTCCATGCTGCAGGATCTGTTGTTCTACTATTATCATGTAAAATTGATAATAAGCTTGATACATCAGAAAAATCTGCTTCATCTTCATTATTTTTCTTTACAAATTCATCTTCATCATAAGTACCAGATGCAAAACTAGCTGCATCACCATCTGGTTTATATAAATTACCATCATCATCTCCAAAATAATCATCTAAAAGGGTATCTTCAACATCTTCAACCATTGTATATAAACCAAAATACTCAGGTCCATCTCCATGATCTACATACAATGTATAAAAAGCAGTACGAGAACCTGCTAATCCAGCATTTCTAAACACATCTCCAGCAACTTTTTCGCGTAACATTGACTTGTCATTATAATTGTTTTTTAGATGTAATTTTTTGAATCCATAAAAACGTTGATTATCTATTTGTGGATAATCATCTTCAAACTCATCAAAGTCTAGTTTAAATGATAGTTTTAAAATTCCGTTAGACCAAGAAGATGCTAAACTAGAGTTACCTTTAAAACGGATACCTACTCTGTACCATTCTAGTCCTTCATAAAAAACTTCTGCTGGTACAAAAATAGGGTCTTCTTCATCACCAGAAAACGAACCATTACCAGTTCCAAATGTTCCGTAAGTATCTGTCATATCGTCAAGCATACTTTGCCAACGAGCTTCGGTAACAACAATGTCAATTCTTTTTACTGCTTCATCTTCAAATACCTCATCAAAATCTGGGTCTACATCGTTACTATGCGTCGCTTCTGTCCAATCTGAGGCTTCAAAATCTGTGTCATCAACCTCTTCTACATCTTCACTCTCCTCTTCTGTTACTGATGTATCATCATCGCTACTACAAGCATTAAAACTTAAAGTTATAGCACTAAAAATAAATGCTACAAATAAAAAAATTATTTTTTTTCTTAGGTTTTTCATAATTCTTGGTTTTTAATTATATGATTAAAATTCATTTTTTCTATCTTTTTATATAAGATTGAAATCAAGTTAGATATATAGTTTTAGATGAATAAAAGACAAACAACATGTGCTTGACTTTGTTAAATAAAACACAAAAAAAAGACCTTAGTAAAACTAAGATCCTTTTCAAACTATTAATCAAACTTATATTATTCTCTTGGTCCTCTTGGTCTCTTCTGCCCTTTATCATTAAATCGTCTTGCTTTTTTTATAATATCATCAAAACGCTTTTTTTGTTGATCATTACAGATTTCATAAATACTTCTTAACTTTAAAAACATTTCTTTTTCTATAAGTATTTCTTTATTAGCTATTAAAGTAATAAGACTATCTATTTCAGTATTATTAATCATAGATGCTGTAATCTTATTAGATAGTTCATCTTTAATGTTTTTAACACCATCACCAATTGCTTCCATCTTTTTATGATGTGCTTCTTCAAGATCATTAAATTGTTTTAACTGTTCATCATTAAAATTTAATTCTTTAACAATAAAGTCACCAGATTCTTTTGGTCCTTTATGGTTTGGTCTACCTAAATAATTAAATAAGAAAAAACCATTAATTATAATTAAGACAAAAAGTAACACATATAAAATTGTATTTTTTTTCATGATTATAAATTAAAAGTTGATGATTTTGACTCTGCAGATAATCCATAATCTGTAGCAAAAGTTGAAATAGATTCGTTATAACTAGAATTTTTTATTTGTCTTATAGCATAAACATTTATCGCTAAAACACAAACTAAAGTTGCTAATTGCAATTGAGGTGTAAACCAACTCCAAATGGAAACAGTTTCTTCTTTTTTAGAGAACATACGTTGCAAAGTCTTGTCTTTAAAAAAAGGCGAAACATTAACTTGCTGAATACTATCCATAGCGTCGAACGTATTCTCTATTTGTTGTTGTATGTTTTTATTTGTTTTCATAATTCTAAATTTTAGATGCAGTTTTGCTAAAAAACTTGCGTCTAATTGTGATTTTTATAAAATTCGTGTAAAATAACTTGTAAATTCTTTTTTGCCCTAAATAATAAAGACTCAATAGATCCTATACTTTTATTAGTGATTTCACTAATCTCCTTATAGCTTTTATCATCTATTTTATTTAATGTAAAAACTAATCGTTGTGTCTCTGGCAATTTGTTTATTGCTAAAAATATAGTATTACTAGTTTCTTTTTGCTCTAATACTAATCCTGGATGATTAATCTCTGTAAAATAACTAGCTTTATCTAAGTTATAATCATTACCAGATAAGGATTGTAAAAACGCAAAACGTTTTTTTGCATTTCTTTTTCTTATAAAACCTAAACATTTATTAGTGGTAATCCTATAGATCCAAGTAGATAATTTAGAATCTCCTTTAAACTTATGAATAGAATTAAATACCTCTACAAACACCTCTTGAGCAATATCTTCTGCATCTTCTTTATTTGGCACAAAAGACAAGCAAGTTCCAAATACTTTTTGCTGAAAATCGTCTAACAGCTTACTATAAGACGCTCTGGTTTGGCTTTTTAATTGTTCTATAAATTCGGTTTCTGTCAAAAAATGCTAGGTATTGTTCTTAACTATGTTTAGATGCAAATAACAAAAAATACTTGCGCATAGTTTGTGTTTATTTTTGAAAAGGTATGTCAAATTATCTAAAAAATAAAAAGTAATGAAAATTCGTGTTATTTAACGTAACTTTGCACGCTTTTAAAACTTAAAAAATGCGCTTACACAGAAACTTATGTTTTGCAACCGTAGATGGTTTATTATTAATCTTTAACGAAGGTAAATATGCAGATAAAGTAGTACAACAATTATTAAAAAGAGACAAACGTTGGGGAAGTCGTGACAGAGGGTTTGTTGCAGAGACTACCTATGATATTGTACGTTGGAAACGCCTCTATGCTGAAATTGCTGAAATTAAAGAACCTTTTAGCAGAGATGATATTTGGCGCATGATTGCTGTTTGGGCAACCCTAAAAGGTGTAAAACTACCAGATTGGAAATACTTTGAAAACACTCCACAACGCAAAATAAAAGGGCGTTTTGACGAGTTGTCTAAAATTAGAAAAATAAAAGAATCTTTTCCAGATTGGATGGACGAATTAGCTGCTAAAGAATTAGGTGATAAAATCTGGAGTAAAGAAGCAACTGCTTTAAACATTCAAGCAGATGTTATTTTAAGGGTTAATACTCTTAAAACAACTAAAGAACAATTAAAAGCAGAATTATTTGACTTAGACATAGAAACCGAAGAAATACCAAATCATATTAGTGCTTTAAAATTAGCAGAACGTGGTAATGTATTTACTACTGAAGCTTTTAAAAAAGGATATTTTGAAGTACAAGATGCTTCTTCTCAATTAGTAGCAGAATATTTAGACGTAGAACCTGGAATGCGTGTTGTAGATACATGTGCAGGAGCTGGAGGAAAAACATTACACCTTGCTTCTTTAATGGAAAACAAAGGTCAGATTATTGCTTTAGATATATATGATAACAAATTAAAAGAATTAAAACGTCGTGCAAAAAGAGCAGGTGCACATAATATAGAACCAAGACATATAGACTCTACCAAAGTCATTAAAAAATTATATGACAAAGCTGACAGAGTGTTAATTGACGCTCCATGTTCTGGACTAGGAGTTTTAAGGCGTAATCCAGGTTCTAAATGGAATATGCAACCAGAGTTTATGGAACGCATTAAGAAAACTCAAGCTGAAATTTTAAATTCCTATTCTAAAATGGTAAAATCTGGTGGAAAATTAGTGTATGCAACATGCTCTATCTTACCTTCAGAAAATCAAGAACAAGTCTCAAAGTTTTTAGCTTCGGATAACGGAAAAGAATTTACATTGGTTAAAGACAAAAAGATTTTATCTCATGTTTCTGGTTTTGATGGCTTTTATATGGCATTACTTGAAAAGAAATAATTTATGTATTTCATCCATTAAATTTGTATTTTGTCGTTAAAAATTATTATTTTCGCATTATAAAACACTTAAAAAAGCTTTGCTTAATAAATTTGAGTAATGTTTTACAACCCAAATTAAATTACATGAAACAAGTTTACTTACTATTTACTACTTTATTACTTACTACTTTAGCATTTGCCCAAATACCTGCTAATTATTATGATAGTGCTACTGGACTTAGTGGCTATGCATTAAAGACAGAACTTAGTAATATAATTACTTCTGGTCACAATGATCAAGGTTATGGAGGACTATGGATAGGGTACCAAAATACAGATAGAGATTTATATTACGAAAATGATAATACTATTTTAGATATCTACTCAGAAATACCAACTGGTGCAGATTCTTATAATTATACCTATTCTACAGATCAATGTGGAAATTATTCTGGAGAAGGGTCTTGTTATAATAGAGAACATTTAGTGCCTCAATCTAGTTTTAACGAAGCATCACCTATGAAAAACGATATACATCATGTATATCCAACAGATGGATATGTTAATGGTGGACGTGGTAGCTTTGCTTTCGGTACTGTAGCATCTGCTACTAATACTTATAGTAATGGATCTAAAAAAGGATCAAGTGCTGTAAGTGGTTATTCTGGAACTGTTTTTGAACCAATTGACGAATTTAAAGGAGATGTTGCAAGAGCTTTATTATATTTTGCTACACGTTATGAAAGTACAGTAAATGGATACACTTCTTTTGATATGTTTAATGGTACTAACGATCAAGTATTTCAAACTTGGGCAATAGATTTATTATTAGATTGGCATAACAATATAGATCCAGTAGATCAAAGAGATATTGACCGTAATACTGCAGCATATAATTTTCAAGGAAACGCTAACCCATTTATTAGCCATCCAGAATATGCTAATGCAATTTGGAATCCAAGTCCAGATACACAAGCACCTACTACACCAACAAGCCTAGCAGCTTCAAACCCTACTGCTACAACTGTAGATTTATCTTGGACAGCATCAACAGACGACACTGCTGTAACAACTTATGACATCTATGTAGATGGTACTTTTTATGTTACAACAAATTCTAACGCTACAACATATACAGTTACAGGATTAACACAATTAACTACATATACATTTACAGTTTTAGCAAAGGATGCTGCAAATAATATGTCTGCACTAAGTACTTCTGATTCTGCAACAACAATTGCTGGAAGTACAGGTGGAGGAAGTAGCGACTTATACTTTTCAGAATACATGGAAGGTTCAAGTAACAATAAAGCATTAGAAATTGCAAATTTTACAGGATCTGATATTACAGACCTTTCTGCATATGAATTAAGATTAAGCTCTAACGGAAATTCTGCTTGGACTGCTACATATAACTTTCCAGGTGGAGCATCAATAAATAATAATGATGTTTATGTTATTGGTAATGGAAGTTTAGCAGTATGTACAGGAGTTGTAGACAACTCTAATAATACAATTACTGGATTTAATGGTAATGATGCTATTGGGTTATTTAAAAACGGAGTACTTATAGATATACTTGGTACTTTAGGCGATAATAGCAATTTTGCTCAAAATACAACATTAGTTAGAAACTCTAATATTTCTGGTGGAAACACAACTTTTGATATTGCTGAATGGACAAGTTCTGCATCAAATACATGTACTGACTTAGGCCAACATACACAAGCAGTATTAAATGTTACTAGTATAAATAAAAACGAATTTAAAATATATCCTAACCCAGTAAAAGGAAACCTTTTAACAATAGAGAATTCTCAAAATTCACGTTTTGAAATCTATAATATTTTAGGAAAGAAAATACTAAACGGAACCATTACACCTAATAACAATAAAGTAAGCTTATCCTCATTAAGTAAAGGTGTTTACATTTTAAAATTAGAGAACAAAAATGGAACTGTAACTAAAAAATTAATTAAAGAATAATCAAATTTCTTTAACATTCTAAAAAAAGCGACTTATTAGTCGCTTTTTTTTATGTTTAAAACCTAGTGGATAACTATTAAATTAAGGCTTATTTTTTATGAAGTATTATCACTAAAAAACTTAAATTTGTCTCTTTTAAAAACAACACTCAAACTAAAATATAATGATTCATTTCTTCGGAAACCAAAACAGTAAACTATTTGCTGTTCAAGCAACAAAAGAATTATCAACGCAAACCATTTCAAAATTGATATGGTTATTTGGCGACCAGCCAAAAATAGAACAAGCATCTTTAGATGCTTTTTTTGTTGGTCCTAGAGCTGCAATGATTACACCTTGGAGTACAAATGCTGTAGAGATTACCCAAAACATGGGAATAAAAGGTATTATAAGAATTGAAGAATTTGAAGCTTGTCAATCAGACTTTAAAGGTTTCGACCCTATGATTTCTGAAAAATACAATGGATTAAATCAAGAGTCATTTACCATTGATATCAAACCAGAACCAATATTAAATATTAAAGACATTTCTGCATATAACCAACAAGAAGGCTTAGCCTTAAATGATGATGAAATTGGGTATTTAGAAGGTGTTTCAAAAAAAATAGGTAGACCATTAACAGACTCGGAAGTTTTTGGTTTTAGTCAAGTAAACTCAGAGCATTGTCGTCATAAAATCTTTAATGGGACTTTTATTATCGATGGAAAAGAAAAGCCAACATCGCTTTTCAAGATGATTAAAGAAACGTCAAAGAAGCAACCTGATAATCTTGTATCTGCTTACAAAGACAATGTTGCATTTATAAAAGGTCCTAAAGTGGAACAGTTTGCACCTAAGCGCGCAGATATACCTGATTTTTATACAAAAAAAGATTTTGAATCTGTTATTTCGCTTAAAGCGGAAACACATAACTTTCCAACCACAGTTGAGCCTTTTAATGGAGCAGCAACTGGTTCTGGAGGAGAAATTAGAGACAGACTTGCTGGAGGAAAAGGATCCTTACCATTAGCAGGAACAGCAGTATACATGACCTCATATTCTCGTTTAGAAGAGAATCGTCCTTGGGAACAAAAAATGGATGCACGTCCTTGGTTGTACCAAACACCAATGGATATTTTAATAAAAGCTAGTAATGGAGCATCTGATTTTGGAAACAAATTCGGGCAACCTTTAATATGTGGTTCTGTCTTAACTTTTGAACATGATGAAAGCTCAAGTACCATAATTAATGGGTCAAAAAGAACCAATCGTAAAATTGGATACGACAAAGTTATCATGCAAGCTGGAGGAATTGGATATGGTAAAGCAGAGCAAGCTTTAAAAGACATACCAAAAGAAGGAGATAAAATAGTCATTTTAGGTGGAGAAAATTACAGAATTGGAATGGGTGGAGCTGCTGTATCATCAGCAGACACAGGAGAATTTTCCTCTGGAATAGAACTTAATGCTGTACAACGAAGTAACCCAGAAATGCAAAAACGTGCAGCAAATGCAGTGCGTGGAATGGTAGAAAGTGACGAGAATTTTATAGTGTCTATCCATGATCATGGTGCTGGTGGACATTTAAATTGTTTATCAGAATTAGTTGAAGACACAGGTGGGCAAATAGATTTGGACGCCTTACCAGTTGGTGATCCTACATTGTCTGCTAAAGAAATTATTGGTAACGAGTCTCAAGAACGAATGGGATTAGTTATCGCAGAAAAACATTTAGATACCTTAAACAAAATTGCAGAACGTGAACGCTCTCCAATGTATACTGTTGGAGATGTTACTGGAGACAATCGTTTTACTTTTAAATCTAAAACAAAAGGTGATAAACCAATGGATTTAGCATTGGAAGACATGTTTGGTAGTTCTCCAAAAACAATAATGACAGACACTACCTTAGACAGAAACTATGGTGGCATTTCATATAATCCAGATAACTTTTACGATTATTTAGACCAAGTATTACAACTAGAAGCTGTTGCTTGTAAAGACTGGTTGACAAATAAAGTAGACCGTTGTGTTGGTGGTAAAGTTGCCAAACAACAATGTGTTGGTCCATTACAAATACCACTAAATAATGTTGGTGTTATGGCTTTAGATTATAATGGTAAAGAAGGTGTCGCAACCTCTATTGGGCACTCTCCTATTTCTGGATTAATTAACCCAATTGCTGGAAGCAGAAACAGTATTACTGAAGCGTTAACTAATATTATTTGGGCTCCTTTAAAGGATGGTTTAAAATCTGTTTCATTATCTGCAAACTGGATGTGGCCTTGTAAAAATGAAGGTGAAGATGCTAGATTATATGAAGCTGTACAAGCAATTTCTGAATATGCAATTGACTTAGGCATTAACGTACCTACAGGAAAAGATTCATTATCAATGAAACAAAAATATGCTAATGAAGAAGTTATCTCTCCTGGAACAGTAATTATTTCTGCAGCAGCAAATTGTAATGATATTAAAAAAGTAATCGAACCCGTTTTTAATAAAAATGATGGAGATATTTACTATATAAATTTATCTCAGGACGACTTTAAATTAGGTGGAAGTAGTTTTGCTCAAATCCTTAACAAAGTAGGAAATAACACTCCAAATGTTAAAGATGCTAGTTATGTAAAAACAGTGTTTAATACAATACAACAATTAATAAAAGGCAACCAAATTGTTGCTGGTCATGATGTTGCTTCTGGTGGTTTAATTACTACATTATTAGAATTATGTTTTGCAGATACTAATTTAGGAGCAGAATTAGATATTACTGCATTAAACCAAAAAGATTCTTGTAAAGTATTGTTTTCTGAAAATTCTGGAATTGTATTTCAATCTAAAGATAACTCAATTGAATCCATTTTAGCTTCAGCTAATATTGAGTTTTTCAACATTGGGAAAGTTACAGATAGTGACACGTTAAGTGTCATTAATGGCACTGAAGTCTTTACAATGACAGTATCTAGATTAAGAGATATGTGGTATAAAACCTCATATTTACTAGATCAAAAACAAACTGCTAATAATTTAGCAGAAACAAGATACAACAACTATAAAAACCAACCTTTACAATATACTTTTCCAAAACAATTTACTGGTAAATTACCAAATATCGATTCTAGCAAGCCAAGACCCAAAGCTGCTATACTACGTGAAAAAGGAAGTAATTCTGAACGCGAAATGGCTAATGCAATGTATCTAGCAGGTTTTGATGTTAAAGATGTCCACATGACCGATTTAATTTCTGGTCGAGAAACATTGGAAGATATTCAATTTTTAGGAGCAGTTGGAGGTTTCTCTAATAGTGATGTTTTAGGATCAGCTAAAGGTTGGGCTGGAGCAATAAAGTATAATGAAAATGCAAATAAAGCAATAAATAATTTCTTTAAAAGAGAGGATACTTTATCTGTTGGAATCTGCAATGGTTGTCAGTTATTTATGGAATTAGACCTAATTAATCCAGAACACGATGTACATGGAAAAATGCTTCATAACAATTCTAAAAAACACGAAAGTGCTTTTACATCTGTAACTGTTCAAGACAATAATTCAATAATGCTAAACACTTTAAAAGATGCTACTTTAGGGGTTTGGATTAGTCATGGAGAAGGAAAATTTAATCTTCCTAAATCTGAAAAGGATTATAATATAGTTGCAAAATATGGTTATGAAAGCTATCCTTCAAATCCAAATGGATCGGATTACAACACAGCAATGTTATGTGATAAAACAGGTCGTCATTTAGTGATGATGCCACATATAGAGCGTTCTACTTTTCAATGGAATTGGGCAAATTATCCCAAAAACAGAACAGACGATGTGTCTCCTTGGTTAGAAGCTTTTGAAAATGCTCGACTTTGGATTGAAAAATAATATTAAATTTATACATAAATTTAATATTATTTTTCTTACGTTTATAGACTATTATTCATGATAATCCCTCTATAAATGAATTTTAAATACATAAAATGTATTAACGACAATACGTTAATAAATAATTTTTATGAACTCAGTGTTGACAACTCAAGTATTCCTTTAAACTCAAAGGTTATACCAACAGCTCAATGCCATATTATTTTTTTAGACACAAAAACACCAATAGAGATTGAATTTAAAAACAACACATACAAGAATAATGGCTTAGTTGTTTTAGGGCAATCTTATAAGTCTTATAATTTAAAAGCTAAAGCTTCGTATTATAATTTTGGGATAAATTTACATCCTACTGGATTATATAAGCTTTTAAAAACAGATGTTTCTCAATTAACTGATAAGCATATTAAGCTTTCCGACATAGATACTGGTTTATTTAGTATTTTAAATCCTCTTTTTGAAGAAAAAAACGAAAGCAATATTCTAGCTAAAAAAATTGAAAAGCGACTTTTAAATATTGAGTTATTTGAAAACAAAAACACAAGACTGGTTGATGAAGCTATAAGATTAATATATAATAATGAAGGTATTATAAATGTTGAAGCGCTTCTTAAACTGCTTCCAATATCTCAAAAACATTTAGAAACACAATTTAAAAAAATGGTAGGTCTAACACCATTAAAATTTATTAAACTATACAAGTTTGTTAATTTAATGAAGAAATATGAATCTAAACAAGCCTCTATTACTCAATTAATTGACTATTATGATTATTATGACTTGTCACATTTTACTAAAGACTTCAAGCTTTTTATGGACCAGAAGCCGAAAGAGTACTTTAAATCTGATAACGAGTTTATAAATAATTATTTAAAAGCGTAATATTTAAACTTTTAAATAATTATTACGATTTTTTACATAGTCTTCTAAAAGAATTTACATAATTTAGCTTCGGATTTATGTATTTTATTTAATTTAAATGAAAGTTAAGGGATTCATTTGAAAATAGTTAGTTATTAAATAAAAATAACAAAGCATTTATTCACGCTATCAATCAGTTAGCTTAGGAGCTGTTTAAATACAGCTCCTTTTTTTTGTTGCTGTTTGAATTGGAGTTAAAATTTCATACTTTGCAATTCTTAATAACTTCGCAAAAAACTAATGACAGAAATAACACGACTTTTTGATTTTCCATACTATCAACTAGAAAAATATAATTTAGAAGCTTCTCTAGTAACTAAATATGATGGTAAATGGACACCTACATCTACTAAAGAATATCTTGATAAAGCAAACACCATCAGTCGCGCTTTATTAAAAATGGGAGTTCAAAAAAATGATAAAATTGCTGTAATTTCTTCTACAAACAGAACAGAATGGAATATTATGGATATTGGTGTGTTGCAAGTTGGAGCACAAAATGTACCTATATATCCTACTATATCTTCCGAAGATTATGAATATGTATTAAACCACAGTGGATCTACATATTGCTTTGTTAGTGACGAAGAGGTTTTAAATAAAGTCAATAAAATAAAAGCAAATACAAACTTAAAAGAAGTATACTCATTTGATCATATTGAAGGTTGTAAGCATTATTCAGAATTATTCAATCTTGGAAAAGATACAATTAATCAAACTGAAGTTGAAGCAAGAAAAGATGCTGTAAAGCCTGACGAGTTAGCAACAATTATATATACATCTGGTACAACTGGAAAACCAAAAGGTGTTATGCTATCTCATGATAATATTACTAGTAATGTTTTAAGCGCAATTTCGCGTTTACCTTTAAGTCAAAACAACCCAAGGGTTCTTAGTTTTTTACCTATTTGTCATATTTTTGAACGTGTCCTTATATATATTTACCAACATGCAGGAGTTTCAATTTATTTTGCTGAAGGGATAGACAAGATTGGAGACAACGCTAAAGAGATTAAACCTAATCTAATGAGTGTAGTACCAAGATTATTAGAAAAAGTATATGACAAAATTTACGCTAAAGGTTCAGAATTAACAGGTATAAAAAGTAAGCTTTTTCATTGGGCAATAGCACTTGGAGAAAAATGGGAACCTTACGGAAAAAATGGTGCTTGGTACAATTTTCAACTTAAAATAGCTAATAAACTAATATTTAGTAAATGGAGGGATGCTCTTGGTGGAGAACTTACTACAATGGTCTCAGGCTCTGCACCTTTACAATCTAGATTATCTCGTGTGTTTAGTGCTGCAGGAATGCAAGTAATGCAAGGTTATGGGTTAACTGAAACCTCTCCTGTAGTTTCTGTAGAGATGTATAAAAACAGACATTTTAAAATTGGTACAGTTGGTAAACCAATAGATGGTGTAGAAGTTAAAATTGCAGAAGATGGAGAAATTTTAATAAAAGGACGTAACGTTATGATGGGTTATTTTAAAGACCCAGAGAAAACAGAAAGTGTTATGACTGGCCAATATTTTCACACAGGAGATAAGGGTGAGTTAGATGAAGACGGATTCCTTAAAATTACTGGTCGTAAAAAAGAAATGTTTAAAACCTCTGGTGGTAAATATGTTATTCCAACACTTTTAGAAAACGACTTAAAACAATCTCTTTTTATAGAACAAGTTATGGTTGTTGGTGAAGGCGAGAAAATGCCAGCTGCAATTGTACAACCAAACTTTGATTTTATAAAAGAATGGATTGAAAGAAAAGACTATAAAATTGAAACAACTAACCAAGCAATGGTTAACTCTCAAATTGTAATTGATCGTATTCAAAAAGAAGTCGATAAATGCAATTCAAGTTTTGGAAAATGGGAACAAATTAAACGTTTTGAGCTTACACCTGATGTATGGTCTATAGATGGTGGACATTTAACACCAACTATGAAAATGAAACGAAAAATCATAAAAGACATCTACCAAGACCTTTACGATAAAATATACAGAAATTAACCTTTTAAAAGCTATCTAAATTAACAGATAGCTTTTTTTATATACAATTTTAAATTTATTATGCATGCATAATAAATTTTTCTTATCTTTGGTTCGTATCTAAATAAATACACATTAAATATGAAGGAAAGAACCATTGATTATATGCTAAGAACCACCTGGTTAGCAGTAAATAAAATGTATAATGAAGAGGCTGTAAAATTTGACAGCACTATGGCTACAGGTTTTGCTTTATTAAGCATTGATCCAGAAGATGGTACACCTTCTACTTCTTTAGGTCCAAAAATGGGTATGGAAGCAACTAGTCTTTCCAGAACGTTAAAATCTATGGAAGAAAAAGGGTTAATAACTAGAAAACCTAATCCAGAAGATGGTCGTGGTGTTTTAATATTCTTAACAGATTTTGGTAAAGAGAAAAGAGAATATTCCAGAGAACGTGTGCTTACATTTAATAATACTATAAAAGAGTATGTTACTGAAGAAAAACTGAAACACTTTTATGAAGTATCAGATACAATTAATGAATTGATTTCCAATAAAAAAATATATACTAAAGAACCTATTTTAAAATAAAATGAGTAAACGTAGAATTAAAAAAGTAGCCATTATTGGTTCTGGAATTATGGGAAGCGGTATTGCTTGTCACTTCGCCAATATTGGTGTAGATGTATTACTATTAGACATTGTTCCTAGAGAATTAAACGACAAAGAAAAAGCTAAAGGCTTAACCTTAGAAGACAAAGTCGTAAGAAACAGATTAGTAAACGATGCTTTAAAAGCCTCTTTAAAATCTAAACCCTCTCCTATTTATAATCAAAAATTCGCAAGTCGCATTACTACAGGAAACCTAGAAGACGATATTGCTAAAGTTGCAGATGTAGACTGGATTATGGAAGTTGTAGTTGAAAGACTTGATATTAAACAACAAGTTTTTGAAAAACTAGAAAAATACAGAACTCCAGGAACGTTAATTACATCTAATACTTCTGGTATTCCTATTAAATTCATGAATGAAGGACGTAGTGAAGATTTTCAGAAACATTTCTGCGGAACACACTTCTTTAATCCTGCACGTTACTTAAAATTATTCGAAATAATTCCTGAACCAAAAACAGATGCTTCTGTTTTAGAGTTTTTAAATGAATATGGCGAAAAATTCTTAGGAAAAACTTCTGTAGTTGCAAAAGACACACCTGCTTTTATAGGGAACAGAGTTGGTATTTTCAGCATACAAAGTTTATTTCACGCAGTTAAAGATTTAGATTTAACTATCGAGGAAGTAGATAAATTATCAGGACCAGTAATTGGTCGTCCTAAATCGGCAACCTTCCGTACAGTGGATGTTGTTGGTTTAGACACTTTGGTTCATGTTGCAAACGGAATTAGAGAAAACTGCCCTAATGACGAACGTTTAGAGTTATTTGAATTACCAAGTTTCATCAACACAATGATGGAAAACAAATGGTTAGGAAGTAAAACTGGACAAGGTTTTTACAAAAAAACAGTTTCTGCTGAAGGTAAAAAAGAAATTTTATCTCTAGACTTAAACACTTTAGAATACCGTTCTGCTAAGCGTGCAAAATTTGCAACTTTAGAATTAACAAAAACTATTGATAAAGTAGTAGATCGTTTTAAAATATTAGTAAAAGGAAAAGATAAAGCAGGTGAGTTTTACCGTAAAAGCTTTACTGCATTATTTGCTTACGTATCTAATCGTATTCCAGAAATTTCAGACGAGCTTTACAAGATTGATGATGCTATGAAAGCTGGATTTGGTTGGGAACATGGTCCTTTCCAAATTTGGGATGCAATTGACGTAGAAAAAGGAATCGAATTAATGAAAGCTGAAGGATTGGAGCCTGCTGCTTGGGTAACCAAAATGGTAGCTTCTGGTAACACCTCTTTTTACACTGTAAAAGATGGAGCTTCATTCTTTTATGATATTCCTTCTACAAAACAAACAAAAATCCCTGGTCAAGATAGTTTCATCATCTTAGATAATATCAGAAAAACAAACGAAGTATTTAAAAACTCTGGTGTTGTTATTGAAGATATTGGAGATGGAATCCTTAACGTAGAATTCCAATCTAAAATGAACACTATTGGTGGAGACGTTTTAGCTGGATTAAATAAAGGTATAGAATTAGCAGAAAAAGATTTTGCTGGTTTAGTAGTTGGTAATCAAGCTGCAAACTTCTCGGTTGGTGCAAACATCGGAATGATTTTCATGATGGCTGCAGAGCAAGAATATGATGAGCTTAACATGGCTATTAAATATTTCCAAGACACAATGATGCGTATGCGTTATTCTTCTATCCCAACTATCTCTGCTCCTCACGGAATGGCTTTAGGTGGTGGATGTGAACTATCATTACATGCAGATAAAGTAGTTGCAGCAGCAGAAACTTACATGGGACTTGTAGAGTTTGGTGTTGGAGTGATTCCTGGTGGTGGAGGTTCTAAAGAAATGGCTTTAAGAGCATCTGATACTTTCCAAAAAGGAGACGTTCAACTTAATGTATTACAAGAGCATTTCTTAACTATTGGTATGGCAAAAGTATCGACTTCTGCTTACGAAGCGTTTGACTTAAACCTACTTCAAAAAGGAAAAGATATAGTTGTAGTAAACAAGGATCGTCAAATAGCAGTTGCAAAACAACATGCTATGTTAATGGCTAATTCTGGTTATACACAACCTGTAAAACGTACAGATGTAAAAGTACTTGGTAAACAAGCATTAGGTATGTTTTTAGTAGGAACAGACTCTATGCAAGACTCTAACTACATTTCTGAACACGATATGAAAATCGCTAATAAATTAGCTTACGTAATGGCTGGTGGAGATTTATCAGAACCAACTCGCGTAACAGAACAATATTTATTGGATTTAGAGCGTGAAGCTTTCCTAAGTTTATGTACAGAACGTAAAACTTTAGAACGTATTCAGCACATGTTAACCAAAGGTAAACCTTTAAGAAACTAAGAAAAATGAAAACAGCATATATAGTAAAAGCATATAGAACAGCAGTTGGTAAAGCACCAAAAGGCGTGTTCCGTTTTAAAAGAACAGATGAATTGGCAGCAGAAACCATCAAGTATATGATGAAGGAATTGCCAGGTTTAGACCCAAAGCGTATTGACGATGTTATTGTTGGTAACGCAATGCCAGAAGGTTCTCAAGGATTAAATATGGCACGTTTAATCTCATTAATGGGATTAGATATTGTAGATGTTCCTGGTGTAACTGTAAACCGTTTTTGCTCTTCTGGAGTAGAAACTATTGGTATGGCAACTGCAAAAATACAAGCTGGAATGGCAGATTGTATTATTGCTGGTGGTGCAGAAAGTATGAGTAGTGTACCAATGACTGGTTTTAAACCAGAATTGAACTACGATATCGTAAAAGCTGGTCATGAAGATTATTATTGGGGAATGGGAAATACTGCAGAAGCTGTTGCAAAACAGTTTAAAGTATCTCGTGAAGACCAAGATGAGTTTGCATTCAATTCTCATATGAAAGCATTAAGAGCGCAAGCTGAAAATCGTTTTCAAGATCAAATTGTACCAATTGAAGTAGAACAAACTTACATTGATGCTAACGGAAAGAAAGCAACAAAATCTTATACAGTAACTAAAGATGAAGGTCCTAGAAAAGGATCAAGTGTTGAAGCTTTAGCTAAACTTAGAGCAGTATTTGCTGCTGGAGGAAGTGTTACAGCTGGTAACTCGTCACAAATGAGTGATGGTGCTGCTTTTGTAATGGTAATGAGTGAAGACATGGTTAAAGAACTAGGTTTAGAACCAATTGCAAGAATGGTAAACTATGCTGCTGCAGGTGTTGAACCTCGTATCATGGGAATTGGACCAGTAAAAGCAATTCCAAAAGCATTAAAACAAGCAGGATTAAAACAAGACGATTTAGCTTTAATTGAGTTAAATGAAGCTTTTGCTTCGCAATCTTTAGCTGTAATTAGAGAACTAAATCTTAATCCAGATATTATTAATGTAAATGGTGGTGCAATTGCACTTGGTCATCCATTAGGATGTACAGGAGCAAAATTATCTGTACAACTTTTTGACGAAATGCGTAAGCAAGACATGAAAGGTAAATATGGCGCAGTAACCATGTGTGTTGGAACAGGTCAAGGTGCTTGCGGAATATTCGAATTTTTAAACTAATTTAAAGAACTTAATACAATACTATAAAATGGCAGATTTAGAAAAAGATATCCTACGTGGAGGTCAATTCTTAGTAAAAGAAACAAAATGTGAAGATGTGTTTACTCCTGAAGATTTTTCAGAAGAGCAAACAATGATGAAAGATTCTGTAATGGAATTTAATGATCGTGAAATTATTCCTCATAAAGCACGTTTTGAAGCTAAAGATTATGCATTAACAGAAGACGTTATGCGTAAAGCTGGAGACATGGGGTTTTTAAGTGTAGCTGTTCCTGAAGCTTATGGTGGAATGGGAATGGGATTTGTTTCTACAGTATTAACTTGTGATTATATCTCAAGCGGAACTGGTTCTTTTAGTACTGCTTTTGGTGCACATACAGGAATTGGTACTATGCCAATAACTTTATATGGTACAGAAGAACAAAAACAAAAATACGTACCAAAATTAGCTTCTGGTGAGTGGTTTGGAGCATATTGCCTTACAGAACCTGGAGCAGGATCTGATGCTAATTCAGGTAAAACAACTGCTGAATTATCTGCAGATGGAAAATCATACAAAATTAACGGACAAAAAATGTGGATCTCAAATGCAGGTTTCTGTAGTGTGATGATCGTTTTTGCGCGTATTGAAGGTGATAAAAATATTACTGGATTTATAGTAGAATATGATGGAGAAAATCCAAACGGGATTACTTTAGGTGAAGAAGAACACAAATTAGGTATTCGTGCCTCTTCTACGCGTCAAGTATTTTTTAACGACACTGTAGTACCAGTAGAAAATATGTTAGCTGGTCGTGGTGAAGGATTTAAAATTGCAATGAACGCACTTAACGTTGGTCGTATAAAGCTTGCTGCTGCATGTTTAGATTCTCAACGTAGAATTTTGTCTACAGCTGTAAATTATGCTAAAGAGCGTAAACAATTTAAAACTCCTATTGCAGATTTTGGAGCAATCAAAGTAAAGTTAGCTGAAATGGCTGCTAGTACTTATGCTGGTGAATCTGCTACATACAGAGCTGCAAAAAATATTGAAGACAGAATCGCAATGCGTGAAGCTGCTGGAAATACACATCAAGAAGCAGAACTTAAAGGTGTTGAAGAATATGCAATAGAATGTTCTATCCTAAAAGTTGCTGTGTCTGAAGATGTACAAAATGCTGCAGATGAAGGTATCCAAATTTTTGGTGGAATGGGATTCTCTGAAGAAACTCCAATGGAGTCTGCCTGGAGAGATGCACGTATTGCTCGTATATATGAAGGGACTAACGAAATTAACAGAATGTTAGCTGTTGGTATGTTAGTAAAAAAGGCTATGAAAGGTCATGTTGATTTATTAGGTCCTGCTTCTAAAGTACAAGAAGAATTAATGGGAATACCTTCTTTTGAAACGCCTGATTACTCTGAATTATTTTCAGAAGAAAAAGAAATGATTAAGAAGCTTAAAAAGACGTTCTTAATGGTTGCAGGTGGAGCAGTTCAAAAGTATGGTCCTCAATTAGAAGAGCACCAACAATTATTAATTGCAGCTGCAGATATCTTAATTGAAATCTATATGGCAGAATCAGCAATTTTAAGAACCGAGAAAAATGTTAAACGTACGAGTGAATCTGAGCAATCTGCTCAAATTGCTATGGCTAAATTATATTTATATCACGCTGTTGATATCGTTGAAGAAAAAGGAAAAGAAAGTATTATTTCTTTTGCTGAAGGCGACGAACAACGTATGATGCTAATGGGTCTTAAGCGTTTTACAAAATATGCAAACTATCCAGATATCGTAGATTTACGTATCGAAATTGCAGAAAAAGTAAAAGCAGAAAATAAATACTGCTTTTAAAAATTAAGTTTAGTTTTAATTACCCAAAAAAAGCTGTTTTGTAATGAAACAGCTTTTTTTATTTAAAAACTAGCACAAATTGAAGTGGTTTTTTATTTTTCATTAATTTAGAGGAAAATATAATTGAATGAAAAAATTAATATTCCCTTTACTCCTACTTTTTATTACAATTAGTTCTGCTCAAACCAATCAAAAAATATACGATATTATTGAGGCTGTTTCCGCAGAACGTATTGAAAATGACATTCAAACTTTAGTCGATTTTGGAACCAGAAATACGTTTAGTGATACTATTTCAAACACCAGAGGAATTGGAGCAGCAAGACGCTGGATAAAATCAGAGTTTGAAACAATTTCATCCGATTGTAAAAATTGTTTAGAAGTCTTCTATCAAAAAGATTTTGTTACTAAAGAAGGTAACAAACGTGTACCTCACGATGCTTGGGTTGTTAACGTTGTAGCTATTCAAAAAGGGACAAAATATCCAAATCGTTATATTATAATGAGTGGAGATATCGATTCTCGCGGAAGCGATACAATGGAATTTACAAAAGATGCGCCTGGCGCAAACGATAATGCTTCTGGAATGGCTGGAACTATTGAAACTGCTCGTGTTTTATCTAAATACAAATTTGAAAACAGTATAATCTATGTTGGTTTATCTGGCGAAGAGCAAGGTCTTTTTGGTGGTGGAGGTTTAGCTAAATATGCCAAAGAGCAAGGTTGGGATATTATTGGAATCCTCAACAATGACATGATTGGGAATATTACAGGTGTGGATGGTGTAATTGATAACCGAACCTTTAGAATTTTCTCAGAACCAGTTCCTGCAAACGAAACCGAAAGAGAACGTACACTTAGACGTTTTTATGGTGGAGAAGTCGATGGAATTTCGCGTCAATTAGCACGTTATGTGCATAAAACAGTAAAAACGTATATGCCAGAAATGAATCCGATGATGATTTATAGATTAGATCGTTTTGGACGTGGTGGACACCACAGACCTTTTAACGACTTAGGTTTTGCTGGAATACGTATTATGGAAGCGCATGAAAATTACACACAACAACACCAAGATATTCGTGAAGAAAATGGTATTAAATATGGCGATGTTATAGAGCACGTAAATTTTGAATATGCACAAAAACTAACCACTGTAAACGCCATAAACATGGCTAGTTTAGCTTGGGCACCTCCTGCTCCAAAAACAGTCGCAATTGGTGGTATTGTAGAACCATCGGTTAAATTTAAATGGGATAAAGTTGAAGGTGCAGTCGGTTATAAAATTTACTGGAGAAATACCACATCTCCTACTTGGGACAACAGTCGTTATGTTGGTGATGTCTCAGAATTTATGCTAGATGGCATCGTTATTGACAACTATTTCTTTGGGATTGCTTCTGTTGGAAAAGACGGTTTTGAAAGCCCTGTGGTGTTTCCTAATAAAATAATGAGATAATATGTTTAAACGTTATGTATTGCTGCTTTTTATTATTGTTTCCTGTTCAAAAGAGGAAATAAGACCCTCTTATATTTCAATAAAATCAAATAACGATTCTATTTATGTTAATCTCTTAAATCCAATAATTTCCACAGCGTTTTTAAAGATTGAAAATAAATTAACAAACCAAACCCAATTTTTAGATTTTACCAAACCCGATACATTAACCATTCTAAAATTTCATAAAACCCAAATTGACACCAGCGACATATTTAAAAACTATAATTTTACATTAAATTTTGGAGCATCTTCAATTAAAACTTACGACAGTTTATACAATTATGGGCTTCCGTTTTCTAAAGGAAAACGTTATCGTGTTTTACAACAACAAAATGGAAGTTTTACTCATTTTGGACCTGTCTCCAGATATGCTCTTGATTTTACCATGAAGATTGGTGAAGAGGTTTGTGCCATTAGAGAAGGTGTCGTTGTGTTTGTTAAAAATGATTCGGATGAAGGTGGAAGCAGTAAAAAGTACAAGTCCAAAGCTAATAATATACTTATATACCATAACGATGGAACATTTTCACAATATGCACATTTTAAACAAAATGGAATTATTGTAAAAAAAGGAGATTCCATAAAAAAAGGTCAACTTATTGGCTATTCAGGAGATACAGGTCAAGCAACTGAGCCACATTTACATTTTGTACTTTATAAACCTACTATTAATGGTTTAAATTCCATTCCGTATATTTTAGACTCTATACCTAGTCAAAAATATAAAACTGGACTAATCGCTACAAATAAATAAACTAAGCCAACTAAAAGAATGAATAAATCTTTAATTTTCACTATTATTTTACTTTTTTCTTTTTGCATTAATAGTAATGCACAAGGGTTACTAAAAGAAAAAAACAACTTTACACATCAAGATACGCTTCGTGGAAGTATCACGCCAGAGCGCGAATGGTGGGATTTGACCTATTATCATTTAGACATTAAGGTTAATCCTAAGACCAAAACTATTACTGGTAAAAACACAATCCAATATACCGTTTTAAAACCAAACCAAGTATTACAAATCGATTTACAAGAACCGTTAGTACTTACTAAAGTGACTCAAAATGATAAAGCATTAGAGATTAAACACGATGGAAATGCACATTTTGTTACACTTAAAGACCAACAAAATATAGGCGAAACAAATAGCGTAATTGCGTATTACGAAGGAAAACCTCGTGAAGCAGTTAAAGCACCTTGGGATGGTGGAATTTCTTGGAAAAAAGACAACAACGGAAATCATTTTGTAGCTTCATCTTGTCAAGGACTTGGAGCAAGCGTGTGGTGGCCAAACAAAGACCACATGTACGACGAAGTAGACAGCATGTTAATTAGTGTAAATGTACCAAAAGGCTTAACAAACGTCTCTAACGGAAGATTGAGAAGTGTGGAAGAAAAAGAAAATACCACAACCTTTAATTGGTTTGTAAACAACCCAATTAACAATTATGGTGTTAATATAAATATTGGTGATTATGCAAATTTTTCTGAAGTTTTTAAAGGCGAAAAAGGCGATTTAGACATGAATTATTATGTACTAAAAGACAACCTTGACAAAGCTAAAAAACACTTTACAGATGCACCAAAAATGATGAAAGCATTTGAGCATTGGTTTGGACCTTACCCTTTTTATGAAGACAGCTTTAAATTAGTGGAAGTCCCTTATTTAGGAATGGAACACCAAAGCTCTGTAACCTATGGAAACCAATACAAAAAAGGCTATTTAGGTCGTGATTTGTCTGGAACTGGATTAGGTTTAAAATTCGATTTTATAATTATACACGAAGCTGGTCACGAGTGGTTTGCAAATAATATTACCAACGTAGATATTGCAGATATGTGGATTCACGAAGGATTTACAGCCTATTCTGAAAATCTATTTTTAGATTATTACTACGGAAAAAAAGCATCAGCAGATTACGTTATTGGCACACGAAAAAATATTCAAAACGACAGACCTTTAATTGGTCAATACAATGTTAATAATGAAGGCTCTTCAGACATGTATTATAAAGGTGCAAACATGCTACATACGTTACGTCAACTAGTTAATGACGACGAAAAATGGCGACAAATGCTTCGTACTTTAAACTCAAAATTTTATCATCAAACAGTAACAACTCAACAAATTGAAGATTGTTTAGCTGAAGAATCTGGCTTGGATTTAAAAGGATTTTTCAATCAGTATTTAAGAAGTATAAAAATTCCTGTTTTAGAGTATAAAGTTGAAGGCAAAAAATTACACTACAAATGGACAAATACAGTCAAAGGATTTGTAATGCCAATTCAAATTGAAGTGGATGGACAATCTCAATGGATTAATCCTTCATCAGAAAATCAAACTTTAAGATTAAAGTCTAAAAATTCTAAAATCACTGTAGATAGAGACTTTTATATTAATGTAAAAGCACTTTAAAAATGACTACTGACGAGTACTATTTTAAATCTGACAAAGAATGGCGAGAATGGCTACACATCAATCACGATAGTGATAATGGCATTTACCTCATCTTTTACAAAGTAGACCACAAAAACGAAAGTATGCGTTGGGAGGAAGCTGTAAAAGTTGCCTTGTGTTATGGTTGGATAGATAGTACAGTTAAGAGTTTAGGAAATGGAAAACGCAGGCAATACTTTTGTAAACGCAATCCTAAAAGCGTGTGGAGCGCACTTAACAAAAAGCATATTAAAGCCTTACTTGCTGAAGACTTAATGCATCCAAAAGGTTTAGAAATTATAGAAATTGGTAAGAAAAACGGAAGTTGGGCAGCTTTAGATGCTGTTGAAAAAGGCATTATTCCAGAAGCTTTACAATTAGCTTTTGACAATAATGCTAATGCATTTGAGAATTACAACAACTTTGCACCTTCGTATAAAAAAAGTTATTTATACTGGTTAAATCAAGCAAAACGAGAAGCAACAAGACAAAAAAGAATCGCAGAAATTATAAAACTCTGCGATGCTAATATTAAATCTCGTAGTAATTGGTAATTAAATACCATTAATAAAACTACCATAAGGGTCTTTAAATTGAATCCCTTCGGTAAACCTGTATTTACTTAATTGTTTAAATTCCACTAATGCCCAAAGTACAAACTCTTTTACAAAGTAACTTTCTTCTTTAGACAACTTTGGTTGGTGTTCTCCTAACAAATCATCTAAAGGTGTTACAGCGTCTAGTAGTGTTTTGTATTCTTTATCCCTTAAATCATCAAGTAATTCAAATCCATCTGATTGATTAAAAAACCAAGATACAATATCATCATAAGGACTTTCATCATCTTGCTTCTGTAACTTTTCTATCTTAGGAAAAAACTCCGGAAACAGGCTTTTTACAGCTTCACCAATTAAATTGTAAGCCACTTTAGCTGCTCCTTCTTGTTCGCCTTCATAAACCAATTCTACTTTACCAGTAATAGCTGGAATAATCCCTAAAAAGTCTGATAATCTTACTGTTGTAGTCTCATCTCCAGATTTTAATGAACGTAATTCTGCTGTACTTAATAAATTCTCAAAAGCAGTAATACTTAAACGTGCACTTACACCACTTTTTTCGTCTATAAAATCGCTTTCTCTAGCTTCAAAAACAATTTGTTCAAGTAAATCTTTTGCCAATTCTGGTACGTGAATACTTTCTTTTTGACGACTATCCGATTTTGCTTCTTGTTGCGTAATTGTTTTGGCAGTTTCAATATCTGTTGGATAATGCGTTAGAATTTGAGAGCCAATTCTATCTTTTAAGGGTGTAACAATACTTCCTCTGTTGGTATAATCTTCAGGATTTGCAGTAAAAATAAACTGCATATCTAAAGGTAAACGCAATTTAAATCCTCTAATTTGAATATCTCCTTCTTGCAAAATATTAAACAAAGCCACTTGTATTCTGGCTTGCAAATCTGGCAACTCGTTAATAACAAAAATACAACGGTTTGCACGCGGAATCATTCCGTAATGTATTACTCTGTCATCTGCATAACTTAGTTTTAAGTTTGCTGCTTTTATTGGATCCACATCACCAATAATATCTGCAACAGTAACATCTGGAGTTGCTAATTTTTCGGCAAAACGCTCGCTTCTATGCATCCAAGTAATTGGTGTGTTGTCTCCTTTTTCTGCAATCAATTCTGTTGCAAAACGTGAAATGGGTTGTAAAGGATCGTCATTAATTTCGGAACCATCAACAACAGGAATATACTCGTCTAACAAATTAAGCATTAAACGTGCTAAACGTGTTTTTGCTTGACCACGTAATCCTAAAAAATTAATATTATGACGTGATAAAATGGCACGTTCTAACTCAGGAATCACAGTGTTTTCGTAACCATGGACACCCTCAAAAACGATTGTTTTACTTTTTATTTTTTCAATTAAATTATCTCTTAATTCATCTTTAATAGACTTGCTCTTGTATCCAGCTTTTTTTAATTCGCCTAAAGTTTTAATATTTTTTATTTCCATAGTTCTTTTAAATCTTTTTCATTCGAGCGTGAAAATTTTTCACTTATAACTCTTAGTTTTTTTTATCCTTTAATTCTTTTTTTTCTGTTTGTTTCGTAATCTTCAAAAATCATTTCTCCTAATCCTTTTAAGTCTGTATAAAACGCTTTTCCTTGATTGGCATGCGTAAATTCTTCTACAAATTGCATTAAATAAGGGTCTTGAGCAATCATAAAAGTTGTAATTGGAATATGCAGTTTTCTGGCTTGTTGCGCTTGCGCATAGCATTTATTAGTGATGTAAGGATTTAGTCCATTACTGTCTTTATAATATGTCCCGTCTGGCATTTTTAAGCAACTTGGTTTACCATCTGTAATCATAAATATTTGCTTGTTGGTATTACGTTTGCGTCGTAATAAATCCATTGCCAATTGTAATCCAGCCACAGTATTTGTGTGATATGGTCCAACGTTTAAATAGGGTAAATCTTTAATTTTAATTGGCCAAGCATCGTTACCGAAAACCAAAATATCTAAGGTGTCTTTTGGATAACGCGTTGTAATTAATTCGGCTAAAGCCATAGCCACTTTTTTGGCTGGAGTTATCCTGTCTTCACCATATAAAATCATACTGTGACTAATATCTATCATTAACACTGTACTCATTTGAGACTTGTGTGTGGTTTCTTCGACCACCAAATCGTCTTCGGTTAAATTAAAATCGCCAATACCATGATTTATTTGTGCGTTGCGCAAACTTTCTGTCATAGAGACCTTGTCCAAACTATCTCCAAATTGGTAGTTTCTAAAATCGCCTGTATGCTCATCTCCTATTCCAACACCTTTACTTTTGTGGTTTCCAGAACCACTACGCTTAATGTTTCCAAATATTTGGTCTAAAGCAGATTGCCTTATAGCACGTTCAGTTTTTGCTGTAATGGCATTCCCTTTTTTACCGTCTGGTTTAATTTCTTCACGTATGTAACCCTTAGCTTTTAAGTCTTCAATAAAATCCTCAATAGTATAGTCTGGAGTCGTTAATTTATATTCTTTATCTAACTCTCGAAGCCAATCTATAGCTTCGTCAAAATCTCCAGATGTATGTGTTATTAACTCTTTAAAAATATCAAAAAGCTTCTCGAAAGGTGATTGTGAAGGTGCTTCGTATGGTTTAAATACAAAGCCTTTTTTGTATATATTTTCTTTTTTCATGCACTATAAAAATACGACAATTTAACATCAAATTTTTCACCTTAACATCTATTTAAGAATATCTTGCTTAACTTTATGCAAACTAATCCACCAAAAATGAAAAAATTATCCATTTTACTTTTATTACTCTTCTCTATTACAGCGTTTTCGCAAGAATTCTCTATGGATTTAGTCAAAAACATGACACCTAGAAATATTGGTCCTGGCGGAATGTCTGGTCGTGTAACAACTATAGATGTTGTGCATAGCAATCCTGATATTATGTACGTTGGTTCAGCTTCTGGCGGATTATGGAAATCTACTTCTGGAGGTATAAAATGGGAACCTATTTTTGAAAAAGAAGTCACTGCATCTGTTGGTGCAGTTGCTATACAACAATCTAATCCAAGCGTTATTTGGGTTGGAACTGGTGAAGGAAATCCTAGAAATAGTTTAAATGGTGGTTACGGAATCTATAAATCTCTAGACGCTGGAAAAACTTGGTCGTTAATGGGTTTAGAAAAAACCAGACACATTCATCGTATAATTATAGATCCTACAAATCCAAATATAGTGTATGCAGCAGCAATTGGAAGTCCTTGGGGAGAACATCCAGAACGTGGTATTTTTAAAACTATTGATGGTGGTAAATCATGGAAAAAAATATTATTTGCAAATAATAAAACAGGAGCTGCAGACTTGGTTATGGATCCAACCAATCCTAACAAATTAATTGCAACCCTTTGGGAGCATAAACGTGACCCATGGTTTTTTAAATCTGGAGGAACAGGTTCTGGATTGCACATCACACATGATGGTGGAGAAAACTGGACTAAAGTAACAGAAAAAGAAGGTTTTCCTAAAGGAGAACTAGGTCGTATTGGTGTTGCAATTGCTGCAAATAAACCAAATATAATTTATGCTTTAGTTGAAGCAAAAAAGAATGCACTTTACAAAAGTGAAGATGGTGGTTTTAAATGGAAAAAGGTAAACGACAAATCTGATATAGGAAACAGACCTTTTTACTATTCAGAAATCTACGTAGATCCACAAAATGAAAATCGAGTATATTCTGTATACACCTATATAAATGTTAGTGAAGATGGCGGAAAAAACTTTGACCAATTAATGCCTGCTTATGGTGTTAGTAATGGTGTGCATCCAGATCATCATGCATGGTGGATCCATCCAACAAACGGTAATTTTATGATTGATGGTAATGATGGTGGATTAAACATTACCAAAGATGGTGGAAAAAACTGGCGCTTTATTGGTAATCTACCAGTCGCACAATTTTACCATATAAATGTAGATAACGAGTACCCTTATAATGTGTATGGAGGTATGCAAGATAATGGCTCTTGGAGAGGTCCTGCTTATGTTTGGCGTGCACAAGGTATACGCAATAGTTATTGGCAAGAAATTAGTTTTGGAGATGGCTTTGATGTTATTCCAGATAAAGATAATTCAAGATACGGTTGGACCATGAGTCAACAAGGTTTTGTTAGTTACTATGATTGGCAAACAGGAAATAATTATACTGTAAAACCAACACATGCTGATAAAGATATTACACTGCGTTTTAATTGGAATGCTGCAATAAATGTAGATCCATTTGACAATAATACTGTATATTTTGGAAGTCAATTTGTGCATAAATCCATAGACAAAGGGTTAACTTGGGACGTAATCTCATCAGATTTAACTACCAACAATCCAGAAAAATTAAAACAACATGAAAGTGGTGGCTTAACAATGGATGCTACAGGAGCAGAAAACCATTGCACTATTTTGGTTATTGAACCTTCGTCAGTAGAAAAAAACGTCCTTTGGATTGGTACAGATGATGGTCGTGTACATATTACCAAAAATGGAGGTCAAACTTTTGAAGATGTTTCAAAAAACTTAAGAGGATTACCTGAAGGAAGTTGGATTCCGCAGATAAAAGCATCTAATAAAAATAAAGGTGAAGCACTTTTAATAGCTAATGATTACAGACGTTTTAATTACACACCTTATGCATACAGAACAAAAAATTATGGTAAAACATGGACAAGAATTGTAGATCAATCTGATGTAAAAAGTTACACGCTATCAATTGTTGAAGATTTAGTAGAACCAAACTTGCTGTTTTTAGGCACAGATGATGGTTTATATATCTCTATTGATGCAGGAAACAAATGGACAAAATGGACAGAAGGATTTCCTACAACATCAGTAAAAGATTTAGTAATCCATCCACGTGAGCATGATTTAGTAATTGGGACTTTTGGACGTGCTGCTTGGGTTTTGGATGACCTTAGACCATTACGTGCTATTGCAAAAAACAAACAAATAGTAAATAATAAAATCAAACTCTTCTCTCCTCCTACTGCATATCAAGCAGCTTACCAACAGCCAACAGGAAGTAGGTTTGGTGCAGACGCCATGTTTCATGGAACAAACAGAGGTCGTGGTGCACAATTTACTTACTTAGTTAATCCTACTAAAGTTTCAAAAGAGGAAGAGAAAGAAAAAAAAGAGGATGATGAAGCTGATAAAAATGAAATAAAGTGGGATTCTATTTCACTTAAAATATATGATAATGAAAAATTAATCAGAACATTAAAACGCAAAGTACCAAAAGAAAAAGGGTTACATAAATGGACGTGGTATATGGATGAAAAAGGAGTTGATAGACCGTCAAGAACCATTAAAAAAAGTAAACGAGAATCTGGAGGAGTTGATGTTAAACCAGGTAATTACAGAGCAGTTTTAGAATATGGTGACCAAAAAGATGAAACAGTTATTACAATTGCTTCAGACCCAAGGTTAGACGTTTCTACACAAAATACAAACGAAGTTTATTCAGCATTAAAAGACATAGAACATATGCGTCAAATTGCTGCTGATGCGACTAAACAGTTAGTAGAAAACAAAAAACTTGCAGAAAAATATAAAAAAGAGTTGACAGATTTAGATAAAGAAAAATATAAAGATGAAATAAAATCGTCTAAAGAAATTATTAAAAATATAGATAAAATTCTGGATATTTATTTAGGCAAACAAGATAAAAGACAAGGTATTACAAGAACCTTAGATGTTAGTATTAATAATAGATTAAGAACAGCTTCATGGTATGTTGGATCAAGACAAAAAGGGTTAACGTCTACAGAAAAAACATTATTACAACATGCTAAAACAGATTTGCAAGCTGCATTAGAACAAACAAATACGTTTTTTAATGACACCTTTAAGCCTTACTACCAATCTATCATCAAGATAAATATGACAAAAGGAATTGACGAAATAAAAACATTTAAATTAGATTAATGGTTGAGTAATTTGCAAAAGCATAATTATCTACTTAACTTTCTACTTTAAAACAAAAAACAATTAAAATGAAAAAAATAAGTATAGCTATATTATCTCTAACCTTAGTATTTGCAGTAAGTTGTAAAAAAGATAAAACAGCACCAGAAACTGAAAAAACTTTTGCTGAAAAAGCTAAAAAAGTAAAAGTAAAGTTAGAACCTAAAAGTGGCAGTAATGTTACTGGTACTGCAGTTTTTAAAGAAACTGAAGATGGACAAATAGAGTTTCATGCTATGTTAAGTGGATTAGAACCTGGTACACATGCTATTCATATTCATGAAAAAGCAGATTGCAGTTCAGACGATGGAAAATCTACTGGAGGACATTGGAATCCTACAGGTGCACCACATGGTAAATGGGGAAGCACAGCAGGTTTCCATAAAGGAGATATTGGAAACATGATTGCTGACGAAAAAGGTCACGCAGTGTCAATGCTAACTACAGACCAATGGTGTATTGGATGTGGAGATAAAAATAAAGACATCCTAGGTAAAGCAATTATTGTGCATGCTGGAACAGACGATTTTACAACGCAACCAACAGGAGCTGCTGGTGGACGTGTAAGTTGTGGTGGAATTATTAAATAAAATTTAATTAAAATATTTATTTAAAAAGCTACTATTAAGTAGCTTTTTTTTTATTTTACAACTCAAATTAAATGTAAATGAACCCATCTGCAACTGGTTGGATTAAAAAACTAATTAAAGAGTTAAATCCTGAAGAACTCTTTAAAAACAATGACTTAGAAGTGTACTATAGACACTTTAGGGATTGTGGTTTTATATATGGTAGTAATGTTAAGATTGTAAACAATTGGGTTGATAATGATGACTTTGAGTCTGATGAAATTTGTAAAATTAATCTAGTAATAGCATTATTAATTACTTATACTAACAATAAAACCAGTAAAGATTTTTATACAGAAATCGTTGATTTTTACAATACAATAAATAAAGAAAAACCTAATTTTTTTCAAGCCTTAATAGGCTCTAACAATGCTAAGGACAAAGTAGAACGCATTATAAATAAGCGCATTCAAATAGATGATAATTTAATAGATAAAAGTTTTAATTATTTTATTACAAATGCATTACTTTTTGTTGATGTTTTAGCATTTAGAGGGTATTTAAAAACTGGAAAAATCACCGAAGATATTATTGAGCAATATGAAGCTGTAATTGAAAGCATTGTACTTAATACATTAAATAGCAAAAAAATAAAATCAGATTATGATAATAGCTTAATAAACCTTTTTGAACAATCCTTACGTTATCAACGTGATACTGTTTTATTATTCAACGAAGCTATTAAAACTGTAGACACCAACTTGTTTGCACGCTATTGTTTAGATCTTTCTGCTATGGCAACATGGACAGATGCTAAACTAGATAATGAAGAAGAAGTCTTTTTAAACGCTTTAGGAGAACGTTTAAACCTAACACAACACCAAATAGATCAAGCTTCTAAAACTATAGAAGAATTTTATAAAACCTACCGAAAAAAAGTACCGTTATTAGGATCTAAAAACATTGTAAAAACGTTTTATGATAATTCCACTAATATGGTATCTAAGTTATTGAAACGGAATAGTAAAAAATTAACACAAGAACTATCAGAAAGTAAAGAGTTATTAATCCTTTTATCAAAATCTACAGTTAGAGATTTAAGTAAAGACGAACAGAAAAAAGTACAAGATCAATTACTAGACATCTTTAAATCTGTACCTAGCTTGGCTATATTTTTATTACCAGGAGGTGCTTTACTACTACCATTAGTTGTTAAGTTTATACCAAAACTATTACCTAGCGCTTTTGATGACAACAGAATTGAAGACGAAGAAGAATAACAACTCAATAAACTTGATTTAACATTTTAGTAAATCAATTAAGACAACCAATCTTTAAATTCCTTAACACGCTCTCTAGCTACAATAACATCATCTTCATTATAGTTATTAAGTTTGATTTGCAAACGCGAGTTGGTATAACTTACCATATCTTTAATGGCATTAATATTAACAAAAAACTTTCTGTTAATTCTGAAAAAAGTTTCTGGTTCTAGTTCGTTTTGTAAAGCTTCCAATGTGGTATCTAAAAGATAATTTCTACCTTCAGAAGTATAAAGATAAGTTCCTTTGTTTTCGCTATAAAAACATTCTACCTCATCAATATTTATCAGTTTAAGGTGTTGTCCAACTTTAATTGAAAATCGTTTTTTATACACACGATCAATAGGATTAACCAGTAGTTTTTTTATGTCTTCAAAATCTAATGCAATACTTGTTTTTTGTGGTAGTCTAGCTTTATATTTTGTTACAGCAATTTCCAGATCCTCATCATCAATAGGTTTTAGTAGATAATCGATACTATTTAATTTGAAGGCTTGCAATGCATACTCATCATAAGCAGTAGTAAATATAATTGCAGATTTAATATCTATAGTTTCAAAAATCTCGAAAGACAAGCCATCACTTAACTGTATATCCAAAAAGATTAAGTCTGGATGTTCATTGGTGTTAAACCAAGCAATAGATTCTTCAACAGAATGCAACATCGTTTCGGTTTTAACATCTATAGCTTCTAACATACGTTGTAAACGTCTTGCAGATGGTTTTTCGTCTTCTATTATTATTACTTTCATTTGAATTGGTTGATTAGAATTTTAAAGTTTGACTAATAATTTTATTTTTTAACTTAAGACTATTCCCAGTGCTGTTTGTCTTTCTCTTGATTCATGTACTTCTGGATTTTTCGTTCTTCCCAATTTTTTCCAAACATATAATCTGCACCAAACACTCCTAAAAAATGAAAGACGACACCTATTCCCCAAAAAATGGGTGTTGACCAAACTGCTATGCTCCAAAAAGGTTCTCCAGATTTTGTATAAATTAAGACTATTAAAAATATACTAACAACTACATAAATAGCTAGATGCCAATAAAAGCCAACAATTTTTTCAACTTTTTTCTTTGCTCTAATATACGCTTCTTCTTTTCTATATCTTGCCTGAAGATCGTCTTCATTATATGATTCTATATTGTTTTTCATAACTATTTATTTTAATTCCAACGTTGTTGGTCTTCTTCTTCCATATACTTTTTAATCTTTTTCTCTTCCCAAGATTTACCTAACATTCCATCGTTTACAAAAACTTTATAAGCATGAAAAGCTATTCCCATTCCCCAACCAAACATCGGAAACCAAAACCATTTAAAATCCCAACTTGTTTTATAATTAATAAATATTAAAAATGGGATAACAAAACAGTACGAAATTATATTATAATAAAATTCTTTTAGTTCTTCAACATGTTTTCTTGCTCTTACATAAGAGTCGTCAAATTGTTTATGTGGTAATTGTTTCATAATTTTTATTTCTTTAGACAGCATAGGTATAGAAACTAAAAAGTTGGTACTATCTTGACTTATACTTACGCGTTTATTGGTTAATAATTGGTAGCGTTGCTTGATATTTTCTAGACCAACTCCACTACTCTTTTTTAAAATTTCTTTGGTTTGTAGATTATTTTCTACAACTAAGTTTCCGTCTGCTTCATAAATTTTAATATGCAACGGTTTACTACTTGTTACAACATTATGTTTTACTGCATTTTCTAATAGCAATTGCAACGATAAAGGCACCACCTTACTCTCAGGGTTTTGTGCTTGATCTGGTATGTCAAAAATAATGCTGTCTTCAAATCTCATTTTTAATAAAGACATATAGGTTTTAGCAAACTTTAACTCTTCATCAACAGTTACTAAATCTTTGTTTTTTTGCTCTAAAACGTAACGATATACTTTAGACAAACTAGTGGTGAATTTTTGAGCACTATTTGGGTTTTCTTCAATTAAACTAGTTAATACATTTAAACTATTAAATAAAAAATGAGGGTCTAATTGGTTTTTTAAAGCATCAAACTTAGCACTTGCAGTTCCTGCAATTACTTTTTGCTCTGTTACTTTATTTTCTTGTAAATGCCTTAAATAATAATAAATATAGTAGCAAGCTGTAACAGTTATAGCTATGGTTACAGAAAACCAATAGTAAGTTAATTTATCTGACTGTAAAAACTCAGATAATGGCATTCCATATATTAAAACCTTAATGGTTAGTCTTAAAAAGAAAATAGCAATTACAGAAATAACTATAGATGAAACAGCTGCTAGAATAAGATTTTTAAGTTTAAATAAATCTGACTTATACTTTTGTATCATGTACGATACAAAATAGGCATTAGATAAATGAAGCACAATAGCATACATTTGGTTATACACAAAATCCATAAGCATATTAAAATCTGCTTTAATAGTAGATCCAATAAAATACATTACAATGTATCGTATTAAAAAAACTAATACACCTACAGCAAACGCTTTTGCTAATTCTTTATAAAATTTTGACATTATTCCTCGTTACACTCTTTAGTTAGTTGTTCTGCACGTTCTTTTCCCCAATTTGGCGCAAACGTACTCTCAGGTTTAAAGTTAGCAAAAAGTTCTAGAGATTTTTCAATTTGTGCACAAAATGGTTTAGTATCCTGTCCAAAATATTTAGCACTACCCATATCCCATTCTGCTTTATTTAAGACAACTCTTGGATTATCTGGTGCTAATTCTGTTGCTTTAGCATAAAGGCTAATAATTTTTCCTGATAAGGTCATTCCGTAAGTTGCACCATCACTAGCCACATAAACTGTATGCAACATAGCTTGCAATACCATAATTTCTGCATTATCTGCAGATCTACTTGTAGCTTCATCCACAAAAGTTTGTGCTTTTTTAAGTTGTGCATCTAAAGCATCTGCATCATTTAGTTTAGAAAAACCATCCAAAATTAATACTTGTGCAGCATAGTATGATGGTATCCAATTTTCTTTTTCGGCATTTGCAATACGCTCAAACATATTAGACGCTTCTGCTATCTCTCCTTTTCCCCAAAGCTCTAAAGCTTTGTTCATTCCTGTTTCATAAGTGGTTTGTGCTTGTAACATACTAGTTACAAAAAACACAATGGTAATGGCAATTTTATACATAATTAATAGAGTTTTAAATTAACACTACAAATATGCAACACTAACCTTCATTTTTAAAAAGCAGTTTACCCAACTGTTATTTTTTTATGCTGAATTGTAAGAAACTTAATTTACGTACTTCTACGTATTGGATTTAAAACACAGAAGCCTTAACTTTAAAATGTTTTAAAACAAATTATTATGCCTTTAAAAACAGTAACAATTATAGTATTTAGTACCATTGGCTTATTATTTTTACTTAACATTATCTTAAACGTTAATAAATATAAAAACGATACGATAAATGTTTTAATTAAAAATTGGAGCTTTAACAAGTACTTTTTTATTACGTTTCTTTGGGGTGTTTTGGGTGGACACTTTTTTTTAGGTACAAAAGCACCAATCCATCCTATTTTTGTGGATCGTTGGGAAATCCCACCAATATTACTTGCAATAATTGTTATTGTAATGATATTAATTGGCAGAAAGCTACCTAAAGACTTTGTTCTACAAACACGCTATCAAATTATTTTATTAATTACAGGTGTAATGTATGGTCATTTTATATGGTCGCAACGTCATGAAGAGTTTATTAATTTTGCACTAAACAACTAAATACTATGCAATTACTAGAAAACGATACGTTTGTAAAACGCATTCAATATTTAATAATTACCTTGTTTATTTTACTTATTGCTTTTGATGTGTATTTAGCAATAGACAATACTATAGATAATGACACCATTAGCTATATTATAAAATCCTACACAGATAATGGCTTGTATATCCTGACCTTTTTTTGGGGAGCAGTCACAGCTAATTTTTTCTTTCCAACCCAACACACTTTATTAGTTAGTGGTACAATAGGTAGTATTATACTTGTGGTTTTTGCCATTTTTATTTATTGGTTTAGCTTAGGAACAATGGTAAGTAAGCTAATTGGACCAACCGAAAACGATATACGTATAGCACATGCTATTTATATGGTTTTTGGCTTTATAATGGGTTATTTGTTTTGGAGACAACCTGATAAAAGTGAATAATAAATATACGTAGTTCTACGTATTTCATACCTCAACTGTTTGTAGTAAATTTATTACTTAAGATAAATCTGAAGCGTTTACGGTTTTCCGTAAGGTTTATTGTTGAAGAATGGTTTGTTTTGAAATTGAATTAATAGCAAGAAATCCATGGGCAAAATATTTGTTGAAAGAAAAATTAAAGTTGAAGAATTAGAACTTTGGGATGAGAACGCAAGGTTTCCAGATAAGTATCACGATTCGTCAGAAAATGAGTTAATCAATTATTTTGTTACGAAATCAAATTTTAAAATTAAAACCTTAATTGATGAAATTATAAAGGATTTTGATCTGCCAATAATGGAAAAACTGATAGTTTGGGATGAGGATGAAAAATTAATCGTTTTAGAAGGAAATAGAAGAATAACTGGATATAAGCTAATAATCAATCCAGAAATTATAATTGAAACTAATAAAAATTTATATAATTATATAGTTGAAAGAAAAAAGACAATTAATATTGATGAAAATTTCAAATTAGATTGTTTAGTTTCTAGTGACAAAGAACAGTGTTATAGATATATAGATCGCAAACATTCGAAAAACAACAATGAAGTAAGTTGGTTAGAACCTGAAAAAATTAATTATTCAAACCGAAGAGGCTTTGAAAGTCAGAATTCTAAAATAAAAATAGCAATTAATAATTTTGTGAGAAATTTAGAGCTTCCTGAAGAAGTTATAGACAAAATACTTGGAAGAGGATACGTTACTACTTTTTATAGACTTATAGCAACTGGTCCAGCAAAAAAATCTTATGGATTAACTACTGATGAAAATGGAAATTTAAAATATACAGATAAAGATTTCCCTGATAAACTAAAGGTAATAATTTATAATGTTTTAAAGAAAAAAGATTTTAGCGGAAATAAAGTAGACACAAGAGAATTAAATAAAAACCCTGAAATAAAAAACTACTTAGATTCTGTAAATTCTCAGGATGTAAAAAAAGTAGAAAATGAATTAAACAAAAATATTCAGCAAGATATTTTTGGTAAAAAAACATTTAATCTTGAAATAGATAAAACTGAAGAAACTCCAATCTCAGCTAAAAGAAACAAACCCGTTCCAAAAGGACTTTTTTACTCAACTGATGTTCCAATTAGAATTGGTAACACAAGTCTCAGAACTCTATATGATGAACTCAAAAATATAAGTGTTTATGATTTTCCTAATGCAACACACGATTTATTAAGAAGCTTTTTAGAATGTTCTCTTATTTTCTTTTTAAAAGAAATTAAAGAATATGAACTTGTTAAAAAATCTGACGTACATAATCCAAAGTTAGGTGAAATGATGACACATATTATTAATGGAAAATGTAATTTTATAAAGGATCAAAATTTAATTGCATCTTTGAAAGCAATTAAAACTGATTTTGACCAACCCTACTCTCTGGAAAGAATGAACATGATTAATCACAATGAAAACTGTACATCAACAGAGAAAGATGTTAGAAAAACATGGGCACAACTAGAATCTTTATTTAAAATAATACTTAATCCAATTAATTAAGATTATGAAAATTACGAAAATAAAAATAAAAAAATATAGAGGTTTTGAGGATGTTGATTTTGACTTAGGAACAAACATCACTGCCATCTCTGGTCAAAATGGAACTCAAAAAACGACAATTTTAGGAATGCTAAGCCAACCCTTTTCTATTACAGATAAAAAAAGTTTAATGATAAATGAAAAACCACTTTGTGGTGGAACTTTCAGGTCTGATTTCGCTAATAAATTTAAATTTTCTCCAATTTATGATAAAGCAGGTGAACACGAATGGACTTTATTTTTTGATAGTAAAAAACCTCCTTCATATACAGTAGAAAGTATAGACAGAGATAAAAGTTCTGGCTCAATTCGTTTCTGGAAAAAAGGCTCAAGGTCAAAAGGCTCTGGCTTTATACAACATCCAGTGATTTATTTGAGTCTTAAAAGATTATTCCCAATAGCAGAAGATAATAGTTTAAAAGAAAATGAAGATATTTCTCTGACTAAAGAAGAATTTCAATTTTATCAAAAATGGTTTAACTCTATATTATTACTCACTCGTGACAAAGATAAAGTTATAAGTACTAATTTTTTATCAAGTAGTCACAAGCAAACTTTAGGTGCAAACACCAATCATTATGATTGGAAAACAAACTCTGCAGGACAAGATAACTTAAGTAAGATTTTGTTAGCCATAATAACTTTTAAACGTTTAAAAGAAAAATATCCAAAAGAATATAATGGAGGTATCTTAGCAATTGACGAAATCGGAGCAACTTTTTATCCTGGTTCTCAAATAAAATTAATAGAAGTTCTAAATAAATTTTCATCTAAATTTAACATACAGATTATATTTACAACACATTCACTTACAATTTTAAAAGAGATCTCTAGATTAAGCAATGAACCCTTCAGAAAAGAACAAATTAAATTAATGTTTTTAACTAAAGAAGATGGTAAAGTAGATATAAAAAAAGAGATTGATTATTTTTTTATTAAAAATCATTTGAATAACACCATTACTGGTCAACCAGCTACAAAAAAAATTAATGTTTATACAGAAGACAATGAAGGAATTATTTTTGCAAAGTCATTGTTAGGTTTAAAATATACAAAGTATTTAAATTTCTTAAAGATACCTCTTGGTTCGGGCAATTTGATTCAGCTTGCCACTTCAAAAGTACCTTCATTCATTTTTCCAAATTCAATAATAATGTTAGATGGTGATGTTAAAGAGGGTAAAGCTGAATTAAAGAAAGCCAAAAAGATTAAAAATATTTTATTCTTTCCTACAAACAATTCACCTGAGCAAATTGTTGCTCATTTTCTTAATAACCTATCAGATAAACATCCTCTATGGAGAGAAATTGATGCGACATATAGTCATCAAAATTGTTTTAGTTCTTTTACAAATGATGAAATACAAAAAGATAGAGAGGTTTCAAAAAAATGGTTTAAACTTAATCTTAAACTTTGGGGTCGTAATGCTTCAAAAGTATTAAATTACTGGAAAAAAGAGAACAAGGAACTTGTTGAAGAATTTAAAAATAAATTTGTAGAATTGCATAATAAATTTTAAAAAACAATTGACACTTATATGATTTACTCGCCATTAAGATATCCTGGAGGTAAAAATAAATTATCTGGTTTCATTGCAAAGATTTGTGTTGATAATGAAATAAACGGGCATTATGTTGAACCATATTCTGGAGGTGCATCTGTTGCTTTATTCTTATTATTTGAAGGGTTTGTAGAAAAAATAACAATTAATGACAGAGATAGGTCTATTTATGCTTTTTGGCATTCCGTTTTAAATAACACGAATAAGTTATGTACTTTAATTGAAGATACTGATGTAACAATTGGAGAATGGGAAAAACAAAAGAAAATTCAATTAAATAAAAAAACAGCAAACTTGTTGGAATTAGGCTTTTCTACTTTTTATCTAAATCGTGTTAATCGTTCAGGAATTATTAATGCTGGTGTTATGGGAGGAAAAAACCAAGATGGAAATTATTTAATGGATTGTCGCTTTAATAAACCAGAATTAATAAAAAGGATTAAAAGAATTTCATCAAGAAAAAAAGATATACGACTTTATAAAAAAGATGCGATAAAACTAATTGATAAAATTCAAAGTGAATCACAAAACAACAATACTATTTTCTATTTTGATCCTCCATACTATTTAAAAGCTAGCACATTATACATGAATCACTACAAAGAAAAAAACCATAAAAAAGTTAGTGATAAAATAAAAAATATCCAAAACATTAAATGGATTGTTTCTTATGATAATGTTCCAGAAATCAAAGACTTATATTCAGAGTGTGAAAAAAAAGAATTTTCATTTAAACATACAGCATATAAAGCTAAAGTAGGGAAAGAAATTTTGTTTTTTAGTCCAAAAATCATTCAACCTAAAGAAAAAAACTGGAACCCTCTAAAATACAAATTAAAGAAAAGAACTAATTTTAAAGAAGTTGTTTATTGTATTTAATTAATATTAAACCCATAACATGTCAATGACTTTCGCTGCAATAGATTTTGAAACCGCAAAAAGCCACCACATTTGTTCAGTTGGTATTGTGACGTTTAAAGATGGTGTTATTGTTGATGAGTTTCATGCATTAATCCAACCACCAAACAACGAGTATAATTGGCACAACCAACAAGTCCATGGTATTACAGAAGACGATACTAGATTTGCGCCTAATTTTAGAGCAGTCTATCCAGAGATTAAAAAACGTATTTCTGGTCATGTAACCGTTGCACATAATGAGTCTTTTGACAGAACCGTTTTACTAAAAACAATGAAGGACTTTAATATTCCTGAGTCCGATTTAGTTATGCAAGAACGTTGGGAATGTACACTTAAAATATATCGTAAAAAAGGTTATAAACCAGCTAAGTTGGATGCGTGTTGTAAAGTGCATAATATAGCTTTAAAACATCATGATGCTTTGTCTGATGCTAGAGCTTGTGGTAAGCTGTTTTTAATTTCTAAGTATGAGCGTTTACCTTTGTTTTAAATTGTTATCGATACATTTTTACTCCTTCGTCGTAAAACACTCTAACTGACATTGTGTGATTACTCTGTCTTATAAATTATATACTATTTATTTACCACAACGTCTACGCTTTGTCACTTCGAGTGATTTGTAAGATTATAGAAAGCAAAATATATTTTGATTGAAGATACCTAAGCGCAGCTTAAACAAATTGTATCGAGAAGCAAACTAACGTCTAGCTTTTCTTACCAATTTTAGTATTATAAATGCAATCACTGCTTGCATTAAAGCATTAACAATAATCACTAACCAAAACGAGTTGGTACTTGATCTGTAAATCCCTTGCTCTGGAAATAGCCTATTAAATAAGGTTAACGGAAACGAAATAGCTTCGTCAATAAACTTAACTATTATGCTATTTGGTTGTAGTACGTTTTCTGCTAAATAACTTATTGAAAATCCTAATGCTACATCAATAAAAAAAAGCGCAATAAATAGTTTTATAAATGTTCTCATATTACAAATAAAGCAAAATTATTTTGTTCCTTTTTAGGTTCTCGATACATTTTACTCCTTTGTCGTAAAACACTCGAACTGACGTTATGTGATTACTCAACGTCTAGATTTATAGTGTTTCTTTTCCATAATGTTTCCACTTCGTCACTTCGAGTGGTTTGTGAAGCATGAACAAATTGTATCGAGAAGTTTCACACTAATAACTAAATATTTAAATTTAATCTACATATTAAGTTTGATAAGATTCCTGCCTACGCAGGAATTTACAAATTATCCAATTGGTTATCTGTACCTTTCTCGCTTATAGTCCAAAAGAAACCTACAAAGAAAAACTGATCTGCTGCTGGACGCAATGCACGTCTATTAAATTGACCATTTAAGTTTGCTGTATCTGCATATTGATAGCCATTAACATTTTTAAATCCTAACGCGTTATTAACTGAAAAATACAAGATTTTTTGAGGACTTAAAAGGTAAGCCCAATTAATACTTAGGCTATTATAACTTTTTGTTTTTTGGTTTAAAAAACCTGTTTGATTTGGATCTGTGTATGTTCTACCAGAAGCAAAACTATAACTAAGACCAACTTGGCTTTTCCAGTCGTCTATCCAATACTTACCAACTACAGATAGATTATGTGTATTAGCAAAATTAGGTTGTGCTGCTGTTGGATAGTTTCTGTAATCGCGTTCTGTATCTAACAACGAGTAGCTTACCCAGTAATCTATGTTTTTAATACTTTTATTATCTCGCCAAAACAAATCTAAACCTTTTGCAAAACCACTTCCAGTGTTATTAAAATTGGTATCAAAATTAGTGAAATTGGTATCATACTTTACCAAATCGCTATATTTTTTATAATAGGTTTCGGCTCTAAAAATTTTACCATCTGCATTAAACTGGTAGTTTAAAATAAAATGCTCTGCTTGTTGTGCTTGTAAGTCTTGTTCAAACTTTAAAACTGTACTAGTTGGTTGCTGTAAAAAATTACCATAAGCTAAAGACAATTGGCTTTTACTTCCTGTTTTATATGCTAAGGATGCTCTTGGAGATAGGTTTGCTTTATTAAACAACGCGCTATATTCTGCACGTAATCCTGCTTTTAAAGCTAAATTTTTAGAGAAAAACACATCTGCTTCTGCAAATGCACCTGTTAGGTTATTGTTATAACCGTAATTAGCATTGTCTACAAAATTATCGTTATAGTTTTCATCAAACTTGGTTGCAAACTGCTCCACACCAAAGTTTAATTTAAAACGGTTACTAAAACGATGTTTTAGTTTGACTTTAGCGTGTATAGAGTTTTCTGTTGACAGTATTTTACTTTCACTAATATTTAGTTTCTGTTTTGCGTAAGTATAACTTAAACCTCCAGAAATGGTCCAATCGTTATCTAAAACTTCTTTATATGATCCATTAAAATAATAGTTATCATTTTTTAATGCAAACGGGATTCCGTTATCAAAATTGATATCCTCTTGTATTAAATCAAAGTTAGTACTATCAAACGCTGAATATAATTTTAAAATTCCGTTGTCTGTTTTATGTCTAAAAACAGCTTCTCCTGCAAGGGTTTCGTATGGTTTATTCCAATCATTTCTATCTTCAAAAACATCTAAATATGGTGCTAAATTTATATATGTTGCATTGACACTTAGACTGTTTTTACCCCAAATTTGCGTATTTCCTATATTAGCACCAACACTCATAATCCCAATATCTGTTTTTTCTTGATCTGGTTGGTTTACAGTATTTAACTCTAATACACTTGATAAGGCTTGTCCATATTCTGCAGAGTAGCCACCTGTTGAAAACGTAATTCCGTCAAATAAAAATGGAGAGTAACGTCCACGTGTTGGTGCATTGTTTGTAGTTGGTGAGTATGGTGTAAATACACGAATACCATCTATAAATATTTGTGTTTCTTCTGCATCTCCACCACGTACAAATAGTCGTCCATCTTCAGAGACTGTTGTTGTACCAGGAAGTGTTTGTAAGGCTCCAACAAAATCGCCTAATGCACTTGCTGTAGTGACAACGTCTAATGGTTTTAAAACCGAAATCTTACTATTATCTCCTGCTGAAAAAGAACCTGCAGAAATGACAACTGCATCTAATGTGTTAACATCGTCGCGAAGTGTTATTTTTAAGTTTTTTAATAGCGAAATATCTTTTACTATAGTTTTAGTCTCAAAGGATACAAACGATATGACTAAAGATTGTACTCCTTTTTCTGTTGTTGAAAACTGGAAACTACCATTTTGTACTGTACTTGTACCGTCATAAGTCCCTTCTAAATACACATTTGCGCCTTCTATTGGCTGGTTTTTGGAATCTGTTACAATTCCGTTAATTATAGTTTGTGCTTGAGTACTTAAGCTTAAAATTAGGATTAAGACGGTTGTTAAAAATTTCATGTGTTCGTGGTTTTTGATTAATTGATGGTACAAAGATGAACTGCAAACCCTTGATTAGAAATTAATTTATCCTGAATTGTTGATTTTTGCGGATGAGCTGCGTTAGTGGTTGAAGTGACATCCTTTTTTTGCTGCCATATATGGCAAAAAAAGATATAACCCTTCGACTTTGCTCAGGATAAACTCAGACACGACCCTTGTGGTAACGCGCTAAAAAAAATAATTTTACTTTTGTGTAACATCTTATTAATTTAGACTACTAATAGTTAAACTAACTAAATAACCATTGAGTAAACCATTAGAACAAAATTTTGTCGAATTGCTGGAGCAGAACCAGAATATTGTGCATAAAGTTTGTAGACTTTATACCAATAACTATGATGCGCACAACGATTTGTTTCAGGAAATAACCATCCAATTATGGAAGGCTTTCCCGAAATTTAGAGGTGATAGTAAGTTTAGTACTTGGATGTATCGTGTGGGTTTAAATACTGCAATTACATTATACAGAAAATCTAAACGTACTATTAATACTCAGCAATTTGATACTGTACAATTTAAGATTAGTGCTGAAGAATATGATAGTACAGAAGAAGAACAATTAAAGCTATTATACAATGCTGTATACCAATTAAATGATATTGAAAAAGCATTGGTCTTTCTTTATCTTGAAGACAAAAATTATAAAGAAATAAGTGAAACAATGGGTATTACCGAAGTGAATGCACGTGTAAAAATGAATAGAGTGAAAAACAAGTTAAGAACCATTTTAAATCCGTAACCTATGGATGAATTAGAATTATTAAAAAAGGATTGGGTTAAGACTGATGCCAAGTTTGAGCAGAAATCAACCAAACAACTCTATCCTATGTTACAAAAAAAATCGTCGTCTATTGTAAAAACGTTATTTTACATTAGTATTGCCGAGTTGGTGTTTTGGATTGCATTAAATGCTTTACCATTTTTTATGTCTGACACTTACAGAGCCAAACATGAAGAAATGTATACTAGTAATATGTTTATTATTTTAAGTGTTTTGTCTTATTGTATAATTTTGTTTTTTGTTTACTTATTATATAAATCTTATAAGTCTATATCAGTAACTGACAATGCTAGGCGTTTAATGAAAAACATTTTAAAAACTAGAAAAGTTATTAAATATTATGTTTTATATAATTTAATAATGGCATCTGTATCTATGATTTTTGCGTTTTACTACACTAGTAAAAAAGATCCTGAATTAGCTTCAAAAATTGAGCATTTTTCTAATACACAATACATGACAATGATTGGTATATTTGCTTTTGCAACAATTGTTTTTGTTGGTATCATCTGGTTGTTTTACAGGCTTATTTACGGTATCTTATTAAAAAGATTAAATAGAAATTACAACGAGTTAAAAAAGATTGAGGTTTAAAATATCTTAACTATAATTAAAACAAAAAAAGCATCAATGTTACATTGATGCTTTTTTGTTTTGTTTACTACTCGATTTTATTCGTTTAAAAACTCACGTTGTTTATTTAGTTCTTCTTGCGCTAATAATTCTTTTTGAGAAATAACCTTTAAAAATGAAGGATGCTGTTCTATAGCATACTCTATTTTTTCAACAATATCTGCAATAGACTCGTTTTCGTAATCGATTTTTAGTGGTTCTTTAATTTCAAAAGATTGATAGACATTTTTCTTTTTAATACGCAACCCTTTTTTATCAAAACTACGTCTAAAGCCATCAATTACTATTGGTACAACTATTGGTTTGTAATGCTTAATGATATGTGCTGTTCCTTTACGAATAGGTTTAAATGGTGTTGTTGTCCCTTGCGGAAATGTAACAACCCAACCATCATCCAAAGCTTTTTTAATAGCAGAAATATCAGACATTTTTACTTGTCTTTTAACATCTTTTCCTTGGCTACGCCAAGTACGCTCTATACTAATAGATCCTGTATAAGCAAATATTTTTGGGATTAAACCAGACTTCATGGTTTCTTTAGCTGCAACGTAATAAAAATTTAATTTAGGATTCCATAGATAACCTACATTTTTAATAGAGTCTTGTCTATCGCTTAATGCTGCATTAAACACATGAAACATTGCTATTACATCTGCAAAATAAGTTTGGTGGTTTGAAATAAACAATACGTTAGTATCAGGTAAATCTCTTATAATTTGTGAGCCTTCAATTTGTAACTCGTTAAAACCTCTATAACGTCTATGTGTTAATAGACCTAAGATTCTAATCAACCATTTTTTAACAAAAAGTATATGCCCAAAAGGATTTTTTTTGAATAATCCCATATTTAAATTTTACGTTTAGTAAATACAAATATAGCAATTCAAGACACTTAAAGCGTAGCTTTTAACAAGTCTTTGACTTCGCTAAGCATCATTGCTGTTGCTCCCCAAACTAAATGATTGTTTAAATTAAACGCAGGCACCTCAACATCAACATCATAACTGGTTGTAACTATTTTCTGTGTTAAATTATTTTCATTTAATAAATCAGACAAATAGACCTCTAATAAAGCCTCAACTTCTGTGTCTTGCTTTATAAAATCAGGTGTTTGGTTAGCGACACCAATAAATGGTTGCACATAAAAATTACTTGGTGGTATATAGACTTGTGTTAATTGTTTATAAACAGTTACTAAATCTGGATGGACACCAACCTCTTCATGGGTTTCGCGTAATGCTGTATGCATTAAATTATTGTCGGCTTCCTCTACTTTTCCACCTGGAAAACCAACTTGTGCAGAGTGCACACCTTTATAGGTTTTACGCAATATTAAAATTAGTTTTGTTTGTGCTTCAAAATCTGGATAAAATAAAGCCATTACTGCACTTTGTCTTGCGTTTTTTATATTATCTCCTTGTTGCTTTATTAACTCTTGTCTGTATGGTGGCACCATTTTAAGTAGAGAAGCTTCGGCTGGCAACGGGATATTTTTTATTTTTGGTAACGCTATGATAAATTCTTCAAAATTCATTTTAAAAATGCGCTTAATATTATTGGTTGGTTTTTGTTTCTTTTTATTTAATTGTGAAGATAAACAATCCAAACCTAAAACAACAACCTCAACCAAAACAGAGACCAAAACAGTCATAAAAGACACCACTCCAAAGCGCGAATTCCCTAAATTAACAGAGGATAACGCAATGGATTTTTTCTTAGAATATGAAAAACATAATAAAGAAAATAAAGTACGTATCACAACTTCTTTTGGAGTTATAGATTTGCTATTATATGACAAAACAAAATTCCATCGTGCCAATTTTATTTTTTTAACCAAACAACACGCTTTTGATGGTACACAATTCCATCGTGTGGTTAAAAATTTTATTATTCAAGGTGGAAATACGGATGATATAAAAGTAGCTGCAAAACGCAGAAAAATTGGTAAATACTTATTACCAACAGATACTAAACGTGGTTATACACATAAAAGAGGTGTAATTTCTATGCCAAGTAGTGATATTAAAAACCCACACAAATTAGCATCTCCTTACGAGTTTTTTATTACGCAGCAGAATGCCTTTCATTTAAATGGTGACTTTACCGTTTTTGGAGAAGTTATTAAAGGGATGAATGTTGTCGATAAAATTAATGCAGTTAAAGTGGATGAAGCGGATTGGCCACTTAGTAATGTCTATATTAAAACAGTAGAAATTTTAGAATAGTTTTGAATAAAAACAAAATTCAGAAAAATTCAAGTCACAAATCAATTCGTAGAATTGAATATTGAAATACAGAAATAATGAACGAAGGAATGTAGATGCAAAGCACAGCTTTAAGCACGAAATTCCGAAAGTGAGTGATGCTTTAGCAATTTCCTAATTTCAATTTGATTTTTTGGTTCGTTTTGTATCAAGACAAAATGAACGAAAAGAAAGAACGTAACTAATTTTAAAAACTAATCTCATCAATTAAATTCATTATCTTTCAATTTCAAACTTCCAAATTATGAAAACAAATAATATTCTTTCTCTTATAACTTGTGCACTACTATTAATTGGTACAAGTTGTAAAAAAGAAACCAAAACTGAATCTACTAAAACTATGAGCGACAATCTTCTACTCCAAGATTATACTGGACCTTATGGAGGTGTTCCTGCTTTTGATAAAATGACTGTAGATCAAATCGAACCAGCAGTAATTAATGGAATGGAACAAGGTTTAAAAGATATTGAAGCTATTGCTAACAATACAGAAGTACCAACATTTGAAAACACAATTGAAGCAATGGAGCGTGCAGCTAATGGCTTAGACAATGTTTTTACTTACTATGGCATTTTTAGTAGTAATATGAGTAGTCCTGAGTTTAGAGAAGTACAAGGTAAATTGGCACCTCTTTTATCTGAGTATTCTTCAAAAATAAATCAAAACGAAGCATTATTCAAACGCATTAAATTGGTTTATGATGCATCACAAAGCAAACCACTTCCAGCAGATCAACAACGCGTTGTAAATTTAATTTACAAACGTTTTGAAATGAATGGAGCAGAATTGGACGACACCAAAAAGAAACGCTATGCAGAAATAAGTAAAGAGCTATCATCATTATATAATAAATTTAGCGACAACGTTTTACATGACGAAGAAAACTACATTACTTACCTAACCAAAGATCAATTAGATGGATTAAGCGAAGGATTTATAAAATCTGCAGCAAAAATAGCAACAGATAATAAACAGGATGGTAAGTATGCTATTACCAACACACGATCGTCAATGGATCCTTTTTTAACCTACAGTACAGAGCGACAATTACGTAAAAAAGTATGGACCAACTATTATTCTAGAGGAGATAATGGAGACGAGTTTGATAACAATTCGCTTATCGCAGAAATACTAAAACTACGTAGAGAACGTGTAGAACTATTAGGCTATAAAAATTATGCAGAATGGCGTTTACAAGACAGAATGGCAAAAACACCAGAAAATGCAATGGGATTAATGGAAGCTGTTTGGCCAGCAGCAATAGCAAGAGTTAAGGAGGAAGTTGCAGATATGCAAACGGTTGCAGATGCTTCCGGAAAAAATATTGAAATTGCTCCTTGGGATTACCGTTTTTATGCCGAAAAAGTAAGACAGAAAAAATATAATTTAGATAGTGATGAGGTAAAGCAATATTTACAATTAGATAAGTTAACACAAGCTTTGTTTTACACAGCAGGACGTTTATTTAATTACAAGTTTACAGCAATTGAAAAAGGAAAAGTCCCTGTTTTCCATGAAGACGTTAACGTTTGGGAAGTAACAGATAAGGACTCTGGTAAGTTTATTGGTTTATGGTATTTAGATCCATTTGCAAGACCAGGAAAACGTTCTGGTGCTTGGGCAACTACCTATAGAAGTCACACCACTTTTGATGGTCCAAAAACAGTATTAGCATCTAACAATTCTAACTTTGTAAAGCCTGCTCCTGGAGAAGCGGTTTTGGTCTCTTGGGATGATGCAGAGACATTTTTTCATGAGTTTGGACATGCACTACACTTTTTCTCGTCTAACGTAAAATACCCAACTTTAAATGGTGGTGTTAGAGATTATACCGAGTTCCAAAGTCAGTTATTAGAACGTTGGTTATCTACAGATGAAGTTATTAATCAGTTTTTAGTACACAACAAAACAGGACAACCAATTCCAGCAAGTTTAGTAGCTAAAATCAAAAAAGCATCCACTTTTAATCAAGGGTTTGGTACTACAGAATATTTGGCTTCTGCTTTAATGGACATGAGATTACACTTGGCAGATCCAACTAATATTGACATTGACAAATTTGAACACGAAACTTTAGCAGAATTAAATATGCCTAAAGAATTACCAATGCGCCACAGAACACCACACTTTGGACATGTCTTTTCTGGCGAAGGTTATGCTACAGCATATTATGGATATATGTGGGCAGATGTTTTGACTAGTGATGCGTCAGAAGCTTTTAAACAAGCTCCAAATGGCTTTTATGACAAAGCATTGGCAGATAAGTTAGTTAAATATTTATTTGCGCCTCGTAACAGTATGGATCCTGCTGAAGCCTACAGAAAATTTAGAGGACGTGATGCAAAAATTGAAGCTTTAATGCGTGATAGAGGATTTCCGGTGACTACTAAGAAATAATTGGATTTAATAAAAAACACAACAATGACAAAGAAAAAAGGAGATTTAGGTTTTATGATTGTATCAAGCGCAATTATTTTAGTTGGTATTATTGGACTTTTTGTATTTAGACCTTTTGGTTTAATAACAATTGTAGTTGGAGCTGCATTATTGTTAATGGCGTATTTATCAAAACAACCTTAATAGTTATATACAGTAACAAATTATAAAGCAAACACCAAGTAGTCTATAAATGATCAAACCCTTTCCAGAACTTAAAACAGAAAGACTAACATTAAGAAGGATTGAGGAATCCGATAGTAATATCATACTATTTTTACGTTCGGATAAGGTTGTAAATAAATTTATTGAAAGACCTATTGATAGGCAAACAAAAACAACATCTGATGCTGTAAAGCATATAAAAAAACTAGACTTTCAATTTAAAAACAATCAATCTGTGTCTTGGGGAATTACTATAAACAACAACCCAAAAATTATTGGAACCATTTGTTTATGGAATTTTTCTGAAGACCAAAAAACCGCAGAAGTTGGTTATGATTTAATTCCTTTATTTCAAAAAAAAGGAATTATGAGCGAAGCTTTAAAAAGGGTCATTAACTTTGGATTTACAACACTTAATTTTAATACAATTGAAGCTTATACAGATTTTAAAAACAAAAACTCTGTAAAACTTCTTGAAAATAATGGATTTTATGTAGTACCTAATAAAAAAGATAAGGACAATCTGTCCAATGTTATTTTTGAAATTAAAAAGTAGTGACTTAAAACTAATCACGATACAAACTTGGTAAGCTTACCTTAAACTTAACTGCTATAAGTCTTATAGCTATAACAACAGTTCCAGCAATTACAAAAACAAAATCTGAAGCAATTGGCAAATAACTTACCAAAAAATAAGTTGCTCCACCTAAGATGCAAGCAGTTGCATACACTTCTTTTCTAAAAATTACTGGTATTTCGTTACACAAAATATCTCTAATGACACCTCCAAAACAAGCAGATATTGTTCCTAAAAACACACAAATTATTGGGTGTAATCCTGCCGAAATACCTTTTTCGACACCAACAACTGTATACAATCCAATACCAATAGTGTCAAATAAAAATAAAGATTTACGCAAGTAGTCAATCTTAGATCTAAAAACAATTGCAAAAATAGTTGATGCTATAACAACATAGATAAACGTCATATCTTTCATCCAACTAACTGGAGTTTCGCCAATTAAAACATCTCTTAAAGTTCCTCCTCCAACAGCTGTTACAAATGCTATAATTAATATCCCAAAAGCATCCATACGCTTGTTTAAAGCAATTAAAACACCAGAAATTGCAAAAGCTATGGTTCCTAAAATATCTAATATATAAAACATACGAAAACTAAAACAGCAAAATTAGTTTTTATAAAAACAAATGGCTAATTAAAATCAACAAACGTTTAAAAACCCTATTATGCTTAATCTGTCAAAGCAAACAGATTAACCTTTAGTTTTTAATATTCTATTTTTTTAACCTATATTAGCTTTGCTATTAATCAATATTCTATAAACAATGAAACGATTAGTTTTACTACTAACTGTTATTCTCCCTTTTTGTATATCTCATAATTTGCAAGCCCAAGATGTCTACTCACCATGGACTGCTAGTTTAAGCACCAACACAATTAACAATCCTGTTAGATCACTTCCTGGAGACAAAGGTCGTTTTAAAACTTGGAATTGGGATCCAGCTGGATTTAAAATTGGATTAGCAAGACATTTAAGTGGCAAACTCGCTTTTGAATCTAACATTTCGCTTAGTGGGATTAAACAAAACTACGTTAATCTGGATGAAAAATTTCCACTTATTGCACTTGATGGATTATTTAAACTTAACCTATCTAATGGTTTTGTAGTAACACCTTACCTAACATTAGGTGGTGGATATACATGGTTAGACAATGTTGGTGCAGGAACACTAAATGGTGGTGTTGGTATCAATGTCTGGTTGACTTATAATTTTGGGTTAACAGCACAGAGTATTTACAAACATGCTTTTGAAGATTATGGATTACAACATTACCAACATTCTGTTGGAATTATTTTTAAATTTGGTGGTACAGATAGTGATAATGATGGAATTGTAAACCAAGAAGATCAGTGTCCAAATGTTTTTGGTTTAGCATCTTTAAACGGTTGTCCAGATACTGACAATGATGGAATTCCGGATAAAGAAGATAACTGTCCAGAACTATCTGGAACACTTAATGGTTGTCCAGACACCGACAAAGATGGTGTTGCAGATCCTTATGATAGATGCCCAGAAATAGCTGGAGATTACAAAAATAAAGGCTGTCCAATACCTGATACTGATGGAGATGGAGATGGTATACCAGATAAAATTGACAAGTGTCCAAAAATCAAAGGTATAGCAAGTAATAATGGCTGTCCTAAAGTAAAAAAAGAACCTAAAAAAGCAGTAGTTTCTAATAAACCTGTTTTAATTTATTTTGAATTAAGTAAAGCTGAAATCACTGCTGAAAGTCAGAAAATTTTAGATAATGTAGCAGCTTTTATAAAAAAGTCTGACATTAAATCTTATGAGATTTCTGGGCATACAGATAACACTTCCTCTAACCAAACCAACTTGGTATTATCCTTAGAGCGTGCTAATGCTGTAAGAGCCTATCTTGTAAACAAAGGTATAGATATTACCTTGTTAAAAACTAAAGGTTTTGGAGAAGAGTTTCCAATTGACAATTCAAATACAGAAGAAGGAAGACAGAAAAATAGACGTGTAGAAATTATCCCAATGCAATAAAATGACAGCTGGTCTATAAAAAACAACAATTGGGTTAATTGTATTAGTCAAACTTAAGTGTTTGATGCATCTTTGAAGTGTTAATCAATTAAAACAACACATTATGAAAACTGCAACTCAATTAAAAAACAACGTATTAACAACTTTAGTATTATTTGTATTAAGCATCACTTTAGGTTTTGCTCAGTCTGAAGCAACAACTACAATAGAAGGTCAGACAATTACAGTAACCATAGACAAGGTTAAAAACAATACTGGTCAAGTTATGTTTGCTTTACACACAAAAGACACATGGATGAAAGGACAAGGCGTACAAAACGTGTCTACAAAAATAGAAAACAATACAGTTACTGTAACCTTTAAAAACGTAAAACCAGGAACATATGCTGTTATGGCTTTACATGACGAAAACGAGAATAATAGTATGGATTTTGAAAATGGAATGCCTAAAGAAAACTACGGAATGTCTAATAATCCAATGAGTTTTGGACCACCACAATTTGAAGATGCTAAATTTGAAGTCACAACTGAAGATTTAGATTTTAATATTAGATTTTAAACACATCAAAAAACGAATAGTAATTAAGCCACTTTTATAGTGGCTTTTTTTTGTTATTGTTGCTATTTGACTTTCTCATTTTTTTCGAGTAACTTCGTTTAACTTCGAATATAATTCATTAAAACGGAATCATATTCGCTATACGTTAGGTGCAATTATAACAAACCCAATCACAAATGAATATCATAAGAACCTTTATACATACAAATAGAGATATTCACGGAGCAGATTCTGTCCAAGAATTTCTATTACCAAATATCGTTGATTTAAAACCAAATTTTATTGGAATGACGTCAGGAAAAACCTATGATAAAGGATTGATTGTTGGAACAAGTAGAAAATGGGACGAACATATTTTGTTTGGGGAATTGAATAAAGTCAAGCGTATTGGATTCTTTGGTCGTAAAAAGAAAAAAAGAATTTTAAAAAACTACATTTCTCAAATCATTAAAACAAACGAGGAATTTCCATATTCTATAGTTGAACTTGATAACGAGTTTAATTTAGTAAGTGCAGAATCAATGAAAGATTTCCTATCAAGGAGTAAGCCGAAACCAAAAAAACTATCGGATAAAGTCAAAGAAAGTTATTTGAATTTAGCTAAAGTCTGTCTAAACGAAAATGACCATGCTAAATTCCAAAAGTTCGCTTCTGAATTAAAAAACTATGATGGACATTGGGAACACGGAACAACATTAAATTTTGTAAATGACTATTTAAACAAAAATAAGATTCTTCTTTTTATGGTTTTAGACTGGAAAGCTGGAATTGATGACTTTAATTGGAATTTAGCATCTGCATTGGAAAATAACTTTAACCGAAAAATTGACTTACCAAGTCCAAATGATTATCCAGAAAGAGCATCTGTGTCTTTTGACAATGTCTTTTGCGATTACAAGAATTTGCTCAATAAATCGGATTTAGAGTTGAGTTTTATAGATACAGATAGTGACCAATATGTGATTTTAGTTCACCCGATTTCCGATAAAGAAACTGTTGGAAATTCAATTAACGGAATTGAACTGAAAGAAATGAAAATAAACTGCACCTAACAACGTGTATAGTCAATTGCGTCTGATTTTCCTCGCGGAAAATCTTTGCTGCTGAACAATTGGTTCGTCCTTTTTTGCTAACTTAGTTCTCACGCAACAAACCATACACAAACACGTTAAACGAAACATAAAAAAGCAACCTATAAGTATCACTTTTTCTACTATCAATTAATACTATTTTTAAAATTTTTTCTTATACAAAAACTTAAAACACTTGATATAGTGTTGTTACAATTACTCCTTTGTTGTTGTTTAAAACAACAGAAGACAATTGTTTTTCTTCTTTAATTTTAAAATTAAAAGGTGGTTCTAATATGTTTAAACCACTTTTCTTCTTTAATCGTGTACCTTGTCCAGAAATAATGTCTTTATTAGGTGTAAAATTGCCTTGTGGCAGATGTTCTGTTAAAATAACATATTTATATTTGGATAACTTATCAACTACGTTTTGCACTTCATTATTAGATAAATGCTGCAAAACCTGACGTATTAAAACGCAATCTGCAAATGGTAAAATATCTTTAGAGATGTCCAAACATTTAAATTCTAAATGATCTATTTTAAATTCAACTTTATTATGTTCTATAAGACTTTCAACAATGTCTATAGCAAAATACTTATGGGTAAATTTCACCAACTCTTTACCAACATTAAAGTCTCCACATCCTAAATCGCAAACTATTAAAGAGTCTTTAAACGATGTTAAAAATGAAGTAACGCTTTCTATATATGGATTTACAATATCTGGATGATGAGATCCTTCTCCAGAATAAAATGTAGACGTATTACTTCCCCAAAGTTTATTAGTATACACTTGTTCCATAGCCTTTTTAGTTGGCCAAGGTTTTTTGTTTTTTTTAGTTTCTGATTTTATCGTCATCATAATACGTGATTAGTCCAAACTAATTGTGTAAAACAAACCTACAAATAATTAATAATCAAATATGATAAGCGCAAAAAAAAGAGCAACTAAAGTTGCTCTTTTATATTTTAAACAAAGTCTTTAAAGGCTTTTTCCAAGCCAAGCATTCATCATCCAAACGGTTTTTTCTTGTTCTGCTATAAAATCACTCATCATAGAATTAGTTCCTTCATCATTAGCATCTCCTGCTGCATCTAAAATCTGACGTTCTATCTTTAATAACTCTGTTAAAGAGGTTACTATTAATGCTACTGCATTATCATCTTTAGATACATTTTGTCCAACAGGTACTTTTGCAGATTTTATATAATCTTCAAAAGTATGTAATGGAGTTTCTCCTAAAGTAAGTATACGCTCCGCAATTAAATCTACTTTCATATTAGCATCTGTATACAACTCTTCAAACTTTACATGTAAATCAAAAAAGTTTCGCCCTTTAATATTCCAATGGATCCCTCTTAAATTTTGATAGTATATCTGAAAATTTGCTAGCAAATGGTTTAATTGCTCTGCAGTTTCTTTGGTTTTTTGGATGTCTAATCCAAGACTATTTATTGTCATAATATTCTCTTTTTTTTGATATTATAAATTTACGCCGAAATAGTTTTGTTTTATTATAAATTATATTGATAGATTTTATATTTTTATAGTCTTAAACTATAACAATGACTATAACACAATTATCATACGTTCTGGCTGTAGCAGAACACCAGAATTTTACAAAAGCTGCACAAAAATGCTTTGTAACACAGCCAACATTAAGTATGCAAATACAAAAATTAGAAGATCAATTAGATATTTTAATTTTTGATAGAAGTAAAAAACCAATCGAATTAACTGAAGTTGGTAAAAAAATAGTGACTCAAGCTAGAAACATAGTTAACGAGTCCTATAGGATACAAGATATTGTAGATCAACAAAAAGGTTTTATTGGAGGCGAATTTAAATTAGGGATAATACCAACAGTTATGCCTACATTGCTACCAATGTTTTTAAACAATTTTGTAAAAAAATACCCGAAAGTCAAACTAAAAATAGAAGAATTAACCACTGATGAAATCATTACACGTATTAATGATGGTCATTTAGATGCAGCAATTGCTGCTACACCATTAGAACTTGATACTATAAAAGAGCGTGTTCTGTATTTTGAACCTTTTGTTGCTTACGTACCACAAAATCATAGACTAAGGGATAAAAGTAAACTAGAAATTTCTGATTTAAACATTGATGATATGTTGTTATTAGAAGATGGTCATTGCTTTAGAGATGGTGTTATTAACCTTTGTAAAGCTTTTAAAAACCATACAGATGATAAGTTTCAGTTAGAAAGTGGAAGCATAGAAACCTTGGTTAAACTATCTAATGAAGGTTTAGGAATGACTTTAATGCCTTTTTTACATACTTTAGATTTAAACGAAAAAGCAAAACAAAATTTACATTATTTTACAGAGCCATCTCCTGCAAGAGAAGTTAGTTTAATTTATCATAAAAGCGAACTTAAAATGCAAATCATAGAAGCCTTACAATATGTCATTTCTGGAGTGGTTAGAGGTGCAATAGCGTTTCAAAATGTACAAATTATAAGTCCAATTAGTAAATAAAAAAAGCGACCATTTGGTCGCTTTTTTTTATATTTTAAGGATTAATGTAAATTAAACATTGGTCTAGTTTTGGGTTTTGCTGTACTAAAGATTGTATATAAATCTTAAGCTCTTCAATTTCATAAGGTAATAACCTCTCCAGAGCTTTTTGTACTTCTTTGCAAAACAACGTGCTGTCAAAACTAACTTTTTGAAGTACAGTTTTGGTGTACTCAAACATTGCTCTTGCCATAATTAATTATTGGGTTTAGTTAAAATAAAAGTAATATTATACTATAGGCAAACAGTTTAAAAGTTTCGATTAAAGGTAACAAAAAAACTAATTCAAAAATCAAACTTGCAAAACTTTAACAGTTAAAAACAAGTTAAATTTTATGCTTTAAAATCTGTTATCTCCATCCAACAAATCTCCTAAACCACCTAAAATACTACCCTCTCCTTTACTTTTACCACCTCTTGGTACGCTTTGTAAAACACGTCCTGCTAATCTGCTAAATGGTAATGACTGTACGTAAACAACTCCTGAACCTTCTAGTTTTGCAAAAAACAAACCTTCGCCTCCAAAAACGGTGTTTTTTATACCACCAACAAACTCGATATCATAATTTACATCTTGTGTAAACCCTACAATACAACCAGTATCTACTCTTAACGTTTCTCCAGATTTTAACACTTTTCTAGCTAAAGTTCCTCCTGCATGTACAAATGCCATTCCATCTCCTTCTAATTTTTGCATTATAAAACCTTCACCTCCAAATAAGCCTCTTCCTAGTTTTTTACTAAACTCTATCCCAACACTTACTCCTTTTGCTGCGCATAAAAACGCATCTTTTTGGCAGATAAATTTTCCGTTATATTCTAATAAATCTATTGCAACTATTTTCCCTGGATAAGGAGAGGCAAAACTCACTTTACGTTTTCCTGTTAGGTTATTATAAAATGCTGTCATAAATAAGCTTTCACCAGTTAATAAACGTTTACCAGCTCCAAATACTTTTCCTAAAAAACCTGTGTCTTTTTTTGAGCCATCACCAAAAATGGTTTCCATTTTTATACCTTCATCCATCATCATAAAACTTCCAGCTTCTGCAATAACACCTTCTTCTGGATCTAGCTCGATCTCTACATATTGCATTTCTTCACCAAAGATTTCAAAATCTATTTCGTGTGCATTAAGATTATTTCCTGGTAATTCGTTTTTTTGGTACATATTATAAGGTTTTGATTAATGATAGGTTGCTTATTTATAGAATTTGTTACAAAAGGTTAACTAGATATTTTTATTTTGACCCTTTGACTTTTATTGACCATTCAAATTTAAAAGTAGAAACAACTTCACCTTCTTTATTAGTCGCTACAGATTCCAACCAAATTGTTTGACCTTCTCCTGTTTTAATTGCTTCTGCTAAAGCATGATCTATTTTGTCTCCATCATTACAAACAAAAGTTATTCTTCCTGTAGCTTTTTTTATAAACTTTGCTGTATTAGAAATCACTAACATAGATACCTTTTTACCAGACCCTCTAATCTTAATCAACATCATTGCTCCTGTTGAAAACTCTGCAGCCATACCTTGAACAGCCCAAAACATGGATTTAAATGGGTTTTGATTGATCCACCTATGCTTTACTGTTGTAATACATTGTTGGTCGTTTAACACTTTAGCACGCACACCACAAAAGTAAGCTGATGGTAATTTAAATAACGTAAACATATTGAGTTTACTAGGAGATATCTTCATTTATATAATCTTATTTATGCTAAATTATCGAAAATAATCGAGAACTCAATATGTTAAAAAAATGTTAAATTATAGTACTTTGTATTGCATAATACCTTCTTAAAGACATATATTTGCATAGACAACTATTATATACTTTCAAAACATGGTTACCAATCATCATAAAAACCTCGCAACTTTTATTCATTTATCAACCTTTTCTAGGTTTTTAATTCCATTTGGAAATATTATTGCTCCAATAGTCTTATGGATTGCTAATAAAGATAAATCGGATTTTGTAGACACTCATGGCAAACAAGCTATAAACTTTCAGTTTAGCATCTTATTATATGCGCTTATCATTGGTGCTGTTTGTGTACCATTTTTTGTTTTTAGTTTGTTTAGTCATTTTGACATTTTAGATTTTCATGCTTTTGACAGCATTCATATAAATATTAATAAACCTTCTCCTCTATTTTATATTGGTGGAAGCATAGGTTTAATAGCTGTTATCGGCTTTATATTAGAATTAGTTTTTATTATCAATGCAAGTTTAAAAGCAAAAGATGGCGAAAAATACAGCTATCCCTTTACAATTAAATTTATTAAATAAAAGAATATCATCAATCAATCAAATCATCAAAAAACGAACAGTTTAATTATGAAACATCTTACAAAATTATGAAGATAGAAAACACAAAAGCACAAATGCGTAAAGGTGTTTTAGAATACTGCATTTTGTCTGTCCTAAAAGATCAAGACGCTTACGTTGCAGAAATCTTAGGCACACTTAAAGACGCAAAATTGCTAGTCGTAGAAGGGACAATTTACCCTTTACTTACACGACTTAAAAATGCTGGACTACTCAATTACCGTTGGGAAGAATCCACTTCTGGACCACCTCGAAAATATTATGGCTTAACAGAAACTGGACACCTTTTTTTAAAAGAATTAACCACGACTTGGGACGAATTACAAAACGCAGTTAATATAGTAACATCAATTAAATCAACCACAAAATGAATAAAACAGTCAACATAAACTTAGCAGGTATTTTTTATCATATAGATGAAGATGCGTACTTAAAATTACAACGCTATCTTGAGGCTATAAAACGTTCATTTACAGACTCTCAAGGACGATCAGAAATTATTTCAGATATTGAAGCAAGAATTGCCGAATTGTTTTCTGAACGTATGAAAACTGACCGTCAAGTTATAGGAAATAAAGAAGTTGAAGAGGTTATTACTATTATGGGACAACCTGAAGACTATCTTGTGGACGATTCTATTTTTGAAGATGAACCAACGCAACACTCTGATTCTAAATCTAAAAATAATAATTCTAAAAAATTATTTAGAGATACAGAAAACAGTTACGTTGGAGGTGTTTGTGCAGGATTAGCACATTACTTTAACATAGATGTTATTTGGGTTAGACTAATATGGGTACTACTTATTTTTGGAGCTGGAACTGGTATTTTCTTATACATCTTACTTTGGGTTTTTATTCCAGAAGCAACCTCTACTTCAGACAAACTAACCATGACTGGAGAGGAAGTTACCATTACAAACATTGAAAAAAAAATTAAAGACGGATTTGAAAGTGTTTCAGAAAATGTAAAAAACATAGATTTTCAAAAGCATGCAGATAAATTTAAGGAAGGTTTTGAACAAGCTTCAGATAATATATCAGAAACTGTTAAACGCTTACCAACTAATAAAATAAAATCCAGTAGTAAATCTTTTTTTGGAAGTTTAGGAAGTGTGTTTTCTTCATTTTTTAAAATCTTTTCTAAATTTATTGGTATTACTTTAATAGTATCTTGTGTTGCAGGTATTATTGCATTGGCTATTGGATTAATATTTGGAACTTTCTTTGATGCAGATTTTAGATTTTTTGATGCCGAATTTGTAAGAGCTCATAATGCTTTAGACGGAATGTTTTGGTTATTTCCAGTCTTAATTTTTATAGTTAGCGTTATACCTATAATATTCTTTATTTACTTAGGATTAAAAATTCTGATAAATAACTTAAAACCAATGGGTAGTGTTGCTAAATATAGCCTAGTAGGACTTTGGATTATGGCAGTTATAGGATTAGCAGTAATTGCAACAAAGCAAAGTTTAAGCTATAAAGAAAAAGCTGCAGACATTAAAACCGAACAATTAGCAAATATCAAAGCAAACGATACTTTAGTGCTTAGTATGAATTATAACGACACTTTTGCAGAGCATTTTAGAAGAGACTACGGATTGCAGACTGAAAACGATGACAATGGTAATAAAGTAACTTTCTCTCAAGGAATCAGGTTAATAGTTAAATCTACAAAAGATAGTGTTGCTAAACTTAGAGTTGACAAATCTGCAAGAGGAAGCAACTTTAACAAAGCAAAAGACAGAGCAAAAAACATAAGTTATAATTATACTTTAAATAATAACAACTTAGTATTAGATAATTACTTTACAGTACCAAATAATGCAATATCTAGAGATCAAGAAATTGAGTTGACCTTATACTTACCAGAAGGCACTATATTATTTGCAGATGAAAGTACGTTTAATTACCACAGAAATAATAATCACTATTATAATGATATTTTAGAAAATGGTATGGAAGAGCATTATTTACTAGTAAAGCGTGCAAAACTTAAATGCCTGGATTGTGAAGAAGAAAAAGACAAAACCAATACACAAGTAAAGGTAGATTTAGAAGGAGACACCTCTAAACTTATTGTAGATGAAGATGGTTTGGAAGCTAAAACTGAAAATTTAGAATTAACAGTCAATGATGAAGGTCTAAAAGCAAGTACAAAAAACGTAAAAGTCACTATAAATGATAAAGAAGGCGTTAACATAACCAATCAAAACAATAATAAATAACATCAATCACATCAAAAAACCAATCATATGATCACATTAATCGAGTATTTAGTAACAACAATAGTGTCCATTTTTACATAAAAATCACACTATTTAAAAACAAAAATCAATCAAAAAAAAACCAGCCATCTCAAGCTTTAAAAAAGTTTGGGATGGTTTTTGTTTATATTTGTATATAACAAAATTATTTAGACCAATGACAAAACAATTACTATCATTATTACTAATCCTAATTGCCACTTCTGCATTTGCACAAAAGAAAGAAAAAGTTAAAGGAAGTCGTGTATTAACTACAGAAACGACAGCAATAAACTCTTTTCAACGATTAGTTTTAAATGAAGAATTTGAAGTAAAATTAGTAAAAGCAGACTCTACTTCTGTAAAAATTATGACAGACGATAATTTGCACGAATACATAAAAGTAGTCTCTCAAGACAGTACATTAAGTTTTAAAACTACAGCAAAGCTACAGGAAAAAAAACTAGAAATTACTGTTTTTTATAATGAGGCATTAAATACTATCGAGCTAAACGAAAATGCAGAAATTAGCTCTGTAAATAGCTTAAAATTTGCAGACCTAACATTAACAACATCTGAAAGCTCCAAAGCTTTTTTAACTATAGATTGTGACTTATTTAAATTATCTAATAACGATAAAGCTAAAGCTGAACTTAATATTACTGCCAAAGCAGTAACTTTAGAACTAAATGATAACAGTAAGATTGAAGCTTTAATAAATGCTACAAAAATTGAAGCTGATTTATTAGAAAGTGCTAATGCAAAAATTGAAGGAGACACAGAAAATTTAACACTTACAGCTGATAACTCTTCGGATTTTAAAGGCGAGAACCTAACATCAAAAAATGCTACAGTTAAAACAGAAAATAGAGCTGAAGTTAATATTGAGGTAAGTGGAGATTTAACAATTGATGCATCAGGAACATCTGAAATTGAGATTTATGGAAGCCCAAAAATTACTATTGAACAATTCGCAGATAACTCAGTATTAAAAAAGAAATAATTAAAAAATATCTATAATAAAAAAACCGAAGCTAAAGCTTCGGTTTTTTTATTTCAAAATAAGTGTGTTTTTAGTTGTAATTAGAAGTGCTTACTTCAAATGTAGCATCTTTAGCAGCTAAATAACGTTCTGCATCTAAAGCAGCCATACAACCTGTTCCAGCAGCTGTAATTGCCTGTCTGTATACATGGTCAGCTGCATCACCACTTACAAAAACACCATCTACATTTGTTTTAGATGTTCCAGGAACTGCATTAATAATATAACCAGTATCGTCTAAATCTAAATAATCTTTAAAAATATCTGTGTTTGGTTTATGTCCAATTGCAACAAAAAATCCAGTAATTGGTATTTCTTGTTTTTCGTTTGTTTTATTATTTACAACACGTACACCTGTTACTACTTGTCCATCTCCTAAAACCTCATCGGTTTCAGTATTAAATAAAATCTCTATATTTTCTGTGTTTGCAACTCTTGCAGCCATAATTTTAGACGCTCTAAATTCATCACGTCTAACTAGCATCGTTACTTTTTTACATAATTTAGATAAGTAATGTGCTTCCTCACAAGCACTATCTCCTGCTCCAACAATTACTACTTCATGGTTTCTGTAGAAAAAACCATCGCAAACTGCACAAGCAGAAACTCCACCTCCAAGTTTTAGATATTTTTGTTCAGATTCTAAACCTAAATATTTTGCAGAAGCTCCTGTAGAAATAATCACAGTATCACAGTGGATTTCTTTTACATCATTAACCCAGACTTTGTGTACATCTCCAGAAAAATCAACTTTAGTAATCCAACCATTTCTAACATCCGTTTCAAAACGTTCGGCTTGTTTTTGTAATTCCATCATCATTTCTGGACCTGTAATTCCGTCTGGATATCCTGGAAAATTCTCAACTTCGTTTGTAGTTGTTAATTGTCCTCCAGGTTGTGTTCCTTGGTATAAAACAGGTTTCATGTTTGCTCTGGCTGCATAGATAGCAGCTGTATAACCAGCTGGTCCAGATCCTATAATAAGACATTTTACTTTTTCGATTGTATCTGACATGTTTTCAATATTTGATGTAACAAAAGTAGTTTTTTTGATGCAAACCTTACAGTTAAGTTATCAACAGTTATTATAAAAACATAAGGTTTAGTTATTCTATAAATATAGAGTAACTAAACCTTACTTTTTTCTAGTAAAAAACTAGTCTAAGAGTTCTGAAATTTTTTATTCTTTTCTTTTAATGCACTTAATCCCTTTTCAATAAAATCTATAATAATATCTGCTTTATGACTTGCTTTATTAGCTACCACTCCAATCTCTTGGTTAAACTTAGCTTTACCAACTTTTACAGATTCTGTTAAATCTTCTTTTAATACAGATGCATCTTTTTTTATAACGTCTACAACGTTTAAACTTTCATCCTTTATGTATTCTCTAGTATTACTGCCTTTATCTGGTGCAAATAACACACCTAATGCTGCTCCCACAGCAGATCCAACAATTACCCCTAATACTAAAGTTCCTTTATTTACAATCATTCTTTTTTGTTTTAATTATACTTATTTGATTTAAAATCAACTATATGACGCAAAAAATAAGATAATGTTACATTAAGTGAATAAATTCTTGAGGTGAAATCAAAAAAAAAGCTCAACTATTGAGTTGAGCTTTAAAAGTCGGGGTGGCAGGATTCGAACCTGCGGCCTCCACGTCCCAAACGTGGCGCGATAACCGGGCTACGCTACACCCCGAATTTAGTTATCAATTCCTTAAACAATTTGTTTTTTGGAGATGCAAATATAGTTCTTTTCTTTAAACTCAACTAATTTTAAATGTTTTTTGACAAAATATTCTCACTAAAATACATGTCATATATTTATTAATTTCTATACACTTAAAATTCCTATATAAATTTCAAAAAATCTGCCTAAATATTAACTCTTAAATTATTAAATTTGATAAAAATCTAAAAGATACAAATGCTTATAATTGGAATTGCAGGAGGTACAGGTTGTGGTAAAACAACAGTTGTAAATCAAATTTTAAACGAATTACCTGAAGGTGAAGTTGGAGTAATCTCGCAAGACTCCTATTATATGGACACAACACACTTGTCTTATGAGGAACGAGTGAAAATTAATTTTGATCATCCAAGATCTATAGATTTTAAATTACTAGAAAAACACCTTAAAGCTTTAAGAAAAAACCAAGCTATTGAGCAACCTGTATATTCGTTTGTAAAACATAACAGAACTGGTGACACTATTAAAACATTACCAAGAAAAGTAATGATTGTAGAAGGTATTTTAATTATGTCTCATCCAGAAATCAGAGAAATGTTTGATATTAAAATATTTGTACATGCAGATAGTGACGAGCGTCTAATAAGACGTCTAAAACGTGATATTACTGAACGTGGAAGAGATATTAACGAAGTACTGACACGTTATCAAACCACACTAAAACCAATGCATCAGCAATTTATAGAACCTATGAAAGAGTATGCAGACATCATTATACCTAACAATAAATACAATACAGTAGCTGTAGATATAGTTAAAACTATAATTAACGAGAAGCTTCAATAATGAAAAAATGGTATAAAAACATATATATTATTATTCTAATCATTTTTGGTGTTTGGATGATTTTTTTTGACACCAATTCTTTTATCAATCATAACGATGTTAATCAAGAACAAAATAAACTTGAAGAAGAAAAAGAATACTATAAAAAAGAAATTATAAAAGATAAAAAAGCAATTAAAAAACTAAGCGATAAAGATGGTTTAGAAACTTTTGCAAGAGAAAAATATTATATGAAAAAAGAAAACGAAGATATTTATATCATCGAATATCAAGATAGTTTAAAGACAAAAGATAATGAGTAACTCACTTTTTTCTGCATTTGAAAAAGTATCTTCTAAAGCTTGGAAACAAAAAATCCAAGTCGATTTAAAAGGTGCAGACTACAACGACACCTTAATTTGGAAAACAGATGAAGGTATTGATGTACGTCCATTTTATCATCAAGACGAAATAACAGAAACTGCCCAAATACAACCACAACAATGGTTTATTGGTCAAATTATTTTTGTTCAAAACGAAACAGCTTCAAATAAAAAAGCAATTGATGCTATTGAAAAAGGTGCTGAAACCATCAAATTCATCATTCCTAACAAGGATATTTCAGTTGAAAAAACTATTGAAAATATTGATCTTGAAAGCACAAATATTCAATTTGACCTTCATTTTTTAGATCAATCCTATCTAGATAGCCTAGCAAAAATTTCAGCGAATGCGGAATTACAAATAATAATAGACCCTATTGGACAATTAGCTAGTACTGGTAATTGGTTTAAAAGTGCAGACAACAAAATTAATGTTTGCAAACAAATTACAGTCAACACAGTAACCTACCAAAATGCTGGAGCAAATATAGTACAACAACTAGCTTATGGATTAGCGCATTTAAACGAGTATTGTAACACAAATGGTTTTGAAGACGTTAAAACCATTCACTTTAATGTTGCAGTAGGCACAAATTACTTTTTTGAAATCGCAAAACTAAGAGCCTATCGTGTTTTGTTTAATGCATTAGCATCAGAATATAATTGTGAAGCGGATTTAAAAATACATGCTATACCAACTAAACGTAACAAAACAATTTATGATTACAACACCAATATGTTACGTACAACTACAGAATGCATGAGTGCTATACTTGGTGGCGCAAATACCGTATTTAATTTACCTTACGATGCTATTTACCACAAAGACAACGCGTTTGGAGAGCGTATTGCTAGAAATCAATTATTAGTTTTAAAAAACGAAAGCTATTTTGATGCAGTAAACAATGCATCAGATGGAAGTTATTATATAGAGAGCATTACCATGCAATTAGCAGAAAAAGGGTTAGCATTATTTAAAGACATTGAAGCTAATGGTGGATTTATTGCTCAGTTAAATTCGGGTATTATTCAGAAAAAAATAAAAGAGAGTGCCAACAAAGAGCAATCCCTATTTGATAATGGAAACATCACACTTTTAGGAACAAATAAACATCCTAATAAAAACGACAAAATGAAACACAATTTAGAATTGTTTCCGTTTGTTAAAATGAATCCAAGAAAAACGTTAATCCAACCTATTATTGAAAAACGATTAGCAGAAACAACAGAACAAAACAGATTAAAAACCGAATAAATATTTTTTAAACTATGAACACACGTATTTTTAAAATTGCATTAGTATTTGTAATTGCTTTAAATTTTAGCTGTAAACCTAACGAGGCAAAATTACCAGATTTTAAATACGCAGATCAACCAGATGCAGTAACTTGTAAATCAGGATATGATGATTTGATTAAAGAGGCTTTATATGCTTTTGAAAACGATATTGTAAATAAATACGACCAAAAAAGCAAAAACAAATTAAGAGCTTACAGAGCCTATATTAACAATATAATTTCTAACAGAACAGAACTTGAAAAAACAGTGACACCACACACTAAAGCTATTTTTGACGCATTAAAAACTAAAACAGATTTATGGGATGGTGATCAATTAAACTATAATAGTGCAGTAATAAAATGTATTACAGAAAACATGAAAGATGTACCTTTAAAACAAACTTTAAATGCTTTAATAAGCACAAATAGCATGAGTTCAGAATTATTTGCTGCACCTTTAAGAAGTAGTACATCTTATTCTAGAGATACTAATTTAGCTACTTTTATAGCATTAGATTTATACTATTCTAAATTTAATACTGTAGATTTTTCTAATGTAGACTTAACTGCAAACATTGCTAAAGATTTACCAGTAAATATTAAAAATCAACCAATAAAACCTTCTCTTAAACAAAAACAACCTGTTCAAGCAGATGATCATGCTGGTCATGGTCATGATTAAATAATTATGAGTAGAAAAAACATTCAACATATAACCTTAAACACTAAAGCTAAAAGCTTAAAATCAAAACCTAATAGCCAATTCTTAACTGCTGAAGATATTCCGGTTAAATCAGAATACACTAAGGACGATTTAAAGCAAGTAGACCATCTTGATTTTGTAGCAGGAATTGCGCCAAACCTTCGTGGACCATACAGTACAATGTATGTTAGAAGACCTTGGACTATTAGGCAATATGCAGGATTTAGTACTGCAGAAGAAAGTAACGCGTTTTACAGACGCAACCTTGCTGCAGGACAAAAAGGATTATCGGTTGCTTTTGATTTAGCTACACACAGAGGTTATGACTCAGATCATGAACGTGTGGTTGGAGATGTTGGAAAAGCTGGTGTTGCTATAGATTCTGTAGAAGACATGAAAGTCTTATTTGACCAGATTCCGTTAGATAAAATGTCTGTCTCAATGACCATGAATGGTGCAGTATTACCAATCTTGGCTTTTTATATTGTTGCTGCAGAAGAGCAAGGTGTAAAACCAGAACAGTTAGCAGGAACAATACAAAACGATATTTTAAAAGAGTTTATGGTACGTAACACGTACATCTATCCTCCTACACCATCCATGAAAATTATTTCGGATATTTTTGAATATACAAGTCAGAATATGCCAAAATATAACAGTATTAGTATTTCTGGATACCATATGCAAGAAGCTGGAGCCACTTGCGATATTGAGTTGGCTTACACATTAGCAGATGGATTAGAATATATACGTAAAGGTTTAGCAGCAGGAATGGATATTGATACCTTTGCTCCTAGACTATCATTTTTCTGGGCAATTGGGATGAACCATTTTATGGAAATTGCAAAACTACGTGCTGCACGTATGTTATGGGCAAAATTGGTAAGCCAATTTAACCCAAAAAATCAAAAATCGTTATCCTTACGTACACATTGTCAAACCAGTGGTTGGAGTTTAACAGAGCAAGATCCATTTAACAATGTAGCCAGAACTACAATTGAAGCTACAGCTGCAGCATTTGGTGGTACACAAAGTTTACATACTAATGCATTGGACGAAGCAATTGCATTACCAACAGATTTTTCGGCTAGAATAGCCAGAAATACTCAAATATTTTTACAAGAAGAAACACATATAACCAAAACAGTAGATCCTTGGGCTGGAAGTTATTATGTAGAAAAACTAACCCATGATATTGCAGAAAAAGCATGGTCTTTAATTGAAGAAGTTGAAACACTTGGCGGAATGACCAAAGCTATTGAAGCTGGTATCCCAAAATTACGTATTGAAGAAGCTGCAGCACGTAAGCAAGCACGTATAGACTCCGGACAAGACAGTATTATTGGTGTTAACAAATATGTTTTGGAAGAAGAAGATGCAATTTCAACTTTAGAAGTAGACAATCAAACTGTACGTTTACAACAAATAGAAGGTTTAAATAAAATTAAAGCTGAAAGAAATACAGAAAAAGTCAACCAAGCTTTAGCTAATTTAACCAAAGCAGCGCAAAATTGGTCAGATTCTAAAGATTCCCTTTTGCAAGGGAACAAGAATTTACTAGCTTTAGCAGTAATAGCAGCAAGAGAAAGAGCAACTTTAGGAGAAATTAGTGATGCTTTAGAAGCTGTTTTTGGACGTTATAAAGCACAAATTAAAACCTTTTCTGGCGTGTATAGTAAAGAAATTAAAAACGATAAAACTTTTGCAAAAGCAAGAGAGTTAGCAGACCAATTTGCAGAGCAAGATGGTCGCAGACCACGTATTATGATTGCTAAAATGGGACAAGATGGACATGATCGTGGTGCTAAAGTAGTCGCAACAGGTTATGCAGATGTTGGTTTTGATGTAGACATAGGACCACTATTCCAAACACCAAAAGAAGCAGCAAAACAAGCAGTAGAAAATGATGTACACATATTAGGTGTATCTAGTTTAGCTGCAGGACACAAAACCTTAGTACCACAAGTTATAGAAGCACTTAAAAACTATGGTCGTGACGATATTATGGTTATTGTTGGTGGTGTAATACCAAAACAAGATTACCAATATTTATTTGATGCTGGAGCTGTAGCTGTATTTGGTCCAGGAACTAAAATTAGTGAAGCTGCAATTAAAATTTTGGAGATTTTAATTGATTAGTTTACAACTTGACTTTATCAAAAAAATCAACTAACTTCGTTTAACGACTGATATAAAACATTAAAACGTTTTCATATCATATAAGTTGTACATAATGTCAAAAAAACTGAATTACATATCGATTTTCATTATATTTTTAATCAGTATTTCGTGCAAAAACGAAATAAAAAATGCTGAAACGCATTCAAATATTGAGTCGGAATTAAAAACTGATTCTCTGAATAACTTCAATGAATTAGATTACATTAACCTAAAATATCCTTTTTTAACAAGCTATGTGAATAAACTTAAAAATGACACATTAGTTTATGAAAAATGTAGAGATTGTAATTTACCAGGTTTAAATAATGAAAATATAATAGGATATACTGACAGAGTACCTCCTACTGGAAATTACTTTAGAAAAGATATTAAAATTGGTGATTTTGAATTTGATACTTTCTTTGTTTATGAAAAGAAAAATTATGAAAAGGATAATGAATCAAAAAGAGTTTACAAACAGTTATATTTATGTTACTTTAATGAAAAACAGAGAAAAGAGTTTAATCAATTTTCACATTATTATGAAAATATGATAAACCACGGTAAGCAAATACTTGATATTGAATATTTAAATAACACAACTGTCATTACGATTCAATATGCTGGCTATTGAAATTTCTAAAAAACACTATGTACAACAAAGTGTATAATTCATTGCTATTAATCGCTTACTTACGAAAGTCCTCGCGGACTTTCTATCTGTAATTTATTTGCTAACTTTAGTGATTAAACCACGCAACGAAATCATACACAAACCGTTAAACGGAAAGCCAAAAACTTCAATAAAATCAGCATCAAAAAATGCTGATTTTTTTATTTAGTTTTATGTTAACAACTAAGGTTTTTATTCCTCATAAATAATTGTATTTTTACACTTGACTTTTGGCTTAAATTAAAAAGCTTAATTTTCAAAAAAAACCAAATCAAATTAATGGGTAAAATAATAGCAATTGCCAATCAAAAAGGTGGTGTTGGTAAAACAACAACCTCTGTAAACTTAGCAGCTTCACTAGGTGTTTTAGAAAAAAAAGTATTACTAATTGATGCAGATCCACAAGCTAATGCAACCTCTGGTTTAGGCATAGATGTAGAGTCTGTAGAGGTTGGTACATACCAATTACTAGAGCATACTAATACTGCTAAACAAGCAATTGTAAAAACAGAAACCCCAAATTTAGATATCATTCCATCTCATATAGATTTAGTTGCTATTGAGATAGAATTAGTGGATAAAGACCAACGTGAGTATATGCTTAAAAAAGCATTAGAAGAGATAAAGGACGATTACGATTTTATATTAATAGATTGTGCTCCATCTTTGGGTCTACTAACACTTAATGCGTTAACAGCTGCAGATGCAGTAATTATACCTATCCAATGCGAATATTTTGCATTAGAAGGTTTAGGAAAACTATTAAACACAGTAAAAAGTGTACAAAAAATACACAATCCAGCGTTAGATATTGAAGGTTTATTACTAACCATGTACGATTCGCGTTTACGCTTATCTAACCAAGTGGTAGAAGAAGTACAAAAGCATTTTAATGACATGGTTTTTAAAACCATTATACAACGTAACGTTAAACTAAGTGAGGCACCTAGTTATGGAGAAAGCATTATAAATTATGATGCATCAAGTAAAGGTGCTAGCAATTATTTAAGTTTAGCAAAAGAAGTGATTACAAAAAACTCCTAATTTATGGCGAAAGCAACAAAAAAACAGGCTTTAGGACGTGGACTTTCAGCATTATTAAAAGATCCAGAAAACGATATACAATCTGCAAAAGATAAAAATGCAGACAAAGTTATTGGTAATATAGTCGAACTAGAATTAGATGCTATTGAAATGAATCCATTTCAACCACGTACTAATTTTAACGAAGAATCGCTTCGCGAGTTAGCGTCTTCCATAAAAGAATTAGGTGTTATACAACCTATAACTGTTAGAAAACTGGGTTTTGAAAACTACCAATTAGTATCTGGAGAGCGTCGTTTTCGTGCTTCAAAATTAATAGGTTTAGAGCGTATTCCTGCTTATATAAGAATTGCTAACGACCAAGAAAGCCTAGAAATGGCTTTGGTCGAAAACATACAACGTCAAGATTTAGATCCTATTGAGATTGCATTATCATACCAACGTTTAATTGACGAAATCCAACTAACACAAGAGCAAATGAGCGAGCGTGTTGGTAAAAAACGTAGTACTATTGCAAACTACTTACGTTTATTAAAACTAGATCCAATTATCCAAACAGGTATGCGTGATGGTTTTTTATCAATGGGTCATGGTCGTGCAATAATTAATATTGAAGATCAAAATATTCAGCTTGATATTTACGAGAAAATTTTAAGTGAAAAACTATCCGTTAGAGCAACAGAAAACTTAGTACGCAACTACAATACGACTAACCAAGTTAAAGTGCCTGTTAAAAAAGAAACCGAAGAATTGCCAAAATATGTTAAAAAAGGCATTACAGCTTTTTCAGAATACTTTGGACATAAAATTGACGTTAAAGTTGCTAGTAATGGTAAAGGAAAAATAACCATTCCTTTTCATTCTGAAGAAGATTTTAACCGTATTAAAAAGTTAGTTCAAGGTGCTAAATAAGCCATACATTTTAACTTTATTATTTTGTTTGTTTTGTTCCATTAGCTTTGGTCAAGACAAGGAAGATGACACTACTAAAGTGGACAACCAAGACCTAAATAAAGTTTTAAAAACAAAAAAGAAGAAAAAAAAGGATACTGTAGTTGTGGTAGATTCTGTTACAACAAAACAGATTAAAGCATACGATCCTTTATCTCCTTCTCGTGCTGCATTTTATTCAGCTATTTTACCAGGTTTAGGACAAGCTTATAATAGAAAATATTGGAAAATTCCAATTGTTTACGCAGCTTTAGGAACTGGAATTTATTTTTATGTAGATAATAACAAACAATACAATCGTGTTAGAGATGCTTATAAAAGACGACTAGCAGGTTTTGAAGATGACGAGTTTCAAAATAGACTAACAGACGACGGATTAATATCTGCTCAAGAAAGTCTTAGACGTAACAAAGAATTATCTTTATTAATTACAATTGGTATTTATGCTTTAAATATAATAGATGCAAATGTTGATGCACATTTATTGCAATACAATATTAATGACGATTTAAGCTTAAAACCACATTACAAAATTGAAGAGTTTGACAACCAAGGACGTGTTGGGTTAACTTTAAATTTTCAATTTTAAAAATTACAACCTATGAAAATCGCTTTACTAGGCTATGGTAAAATGGGAAAAGCTATTGAGAACATTGCTTTACAACGTGGACACTCAATAGTAATTAAAACTTCACAAACCTCAGGTTATGATATTACAAAAGCAGATGTTGCTATAGATTTTAGTGTACCATCTGCAGCTTTTGGTAATATTAGTAATTGTATAAATAATCAAATTCCTGTAATTTCTGGTACAACAGGATGGTTGGACCAATACAAGGAGATTGTTTCGCTTTGCAAAAAACAAAATGGCGCTTTTATTTATGCTTCAAATTTTAGTTTAGGCGTTAATATCTTTTTTGAATTGAATCAAATTCTTGCAAAAATGATGGCAAAATTGGAAGATTATAAAGTAGATATAGAAGAGATACATCACACCCAAAAACTAGATGCACCAAGCGGAACTGCAATTACTTTAGCCGAAGGGATTATTGATAATAACACACAATACTCTAAGTGGGAATTAGATAATGCAAATCAAGGAAGTATCCCAATTATTGCAAAACGAATTCCTGAAGTACCAGGAACACATAACATAAGTTATACAAGCCCAATTGACACTATAAAGATTGAACACGAAGCACACAACAGACAAGGTTTTGCTTTAGGAGCTGTAATTGCAGCAGAGTGGCTAGTTGGTAAAACTGGCGTTTTTACTATGAAAGATGTGTTAAATATTGGGTAAGCTTGAAAAAAATGTTAACATTTGTAACTATCAAAATTAAACTACCACATTAAAAATATATTATGAACGGAACATATTGGATTATCTTTTTCTTTGTTATTCAACTTTTACATGGTTTAGCAACCTGGAAATTATATGTAAAAGCTGGAAGAAAAGCTTGGGAAGCGTTTGTACCAGTTTACAATGCTGTTATATTAATGAAAATTATAAACAGACCTTGGTGGTGGACTATCCTATTATTTTTACCAATTGTTAACCTTATTTTATTTCCTGTAATTTGGGTAGAAATAGCAAGAAGTTTTGGAAAAAATACTGCAATAGACACTTTTTTAGCAATCTTTACTTTAGGTTTTTATAGTTTTTACCTTAACTATGTTGCTAAAGATGTAAACCATGTTATAGATAGAGATTTACATCCAAGAACAGAATTAGGAGATTGGGTAAGCTCTATACTATTTGCTGTAGTTGCTGCAACAATTGTACACACATATATCATTCAACCTTTTGTAATACCATCATCATCATTAGAAAAAACACTATTAATTGGAGACTTTTTATTTGTAAGTAAAATACATTATGGACCACGTACACCAGGAACGACAGTAGCTGTACCAATGATACATGATGCCATACCAACTACTACTACTCCATCCTATCTTAAAAAACCACAATTACCAATGTTTAGGATGCCCTCTTTTCAGCAAATTAAACGTAATGACATTGTCGTGTTTAATTGGCCTGTTGATACATTAGTTGACATTAATAATCCATTTGGAGAAGTAAGATATAAACCAGTAGATAAAAAAACAAATTATGTAAAACGTTGTGTTGGTATACCAGGAGATACACTATCTGTTAAAGATGGTTATGTACATATTAATGGTATTAAAAATGAATTACCAGATCGTGCAAAACTTCAGTTTTTTCATTTAGTTGAAACCAAAGATCCACTATCTCAAAACTTTATTGATCAATACAAATTAACAGAATGGGGTCAAGTTAAAAGCATTAGCACAAAACAATGGAATAACCCAAAAATACAAAATGTAATTAGGGCTGGAAATTATCAGTTTGAGGTTTTAAAACAAGACTCTATTAAAACTATCCTTTTAGGAAGTATTGATGAAAAACTAATGAAAACTTTAGGTATCGATTATGACAGAAATGCATTGTATGCTAACATGACTGATGATTTAGCTACTACTATGAAAACTGATAGATCAGTTACAAATGTAACTAAAGCACTATCTTCTAGTAAAAATGAAGGCTTATTCCCAAAAACATCTGGTAACACATGGAACAGGGATTTCTTTGGTCCAATTTATATACCTGAAGCAGGACAAAAAGTAACTTTAAACATAGATACCTTACCGCTTTACAAACGTATTATAACAGAGTATGAAGGCAATACTTTAAGCGTAAATGGTAACCAGATTTCTATTAATGGTAATATTACAGACTCTTATACTTTTAAACAAGATTACTATTGGATGATGGGAGACAATCGTCACAACTCGCAAGATGCTAGAATGTGGGGATTTGTACCTTTTGACCATGTAGTTGGAAAACCTGTTTTTGTTTGGATGAGTTGGGATAGTAATGGAAAAGGAATTAACAAAATACGTTGGGATAGACTGTTTACTACTGTTGGTGGAAATGGAAAACCGACTTCTTACTTTATACCTTTTTTAGTACTATTAGCTGCTATATTTGGATTTAACAAATTTAGAAAACGTAAGAAAGCTGCTTAATAGTTAATTTGGTTTTTGTTGATTTGTTGATTTGGTTTACTGAAACTTACAAAAAACAATATGTACACTTATAGTTTTGAAAAATTAGATGTTTGGATAAAATCGAAAGAGCTTTCAAAATCTATATATTCAATCACAAAAGAGTTTCCTTCTGAAGAAAAATTTGGATTGACCTCTCAACTTAGGAGAGCTAGTATTTCTGTATGTTCTAATATAGCCGAAGGATCAGCAAGAAAAACAAATAAAGACAAAGCTCACTTTACAACTATGGCTTTTAGTTCTGCTGTAGAAGTTTTAAATCAAATAATTATTGCAAATGAATTGGAATTAATAAATTCTGAAAAATATATTTCACTTAGAAAATCTATCGAGAGTATAACAAATAAACTTAATGCGTTAAGAGCATACCAAATCAACAAATAAACGTATTAACAAATGCACATCCTTCTACATCCAACATACTTCCCAAGCATCGCTCAGTACATTGCTATAGCTAATGCCAAAAGTGTGACGTTTGAAATGCATGATAATTATCAAAAACAAACCTATAGAAATAGAGCTTACGTTTATGGTGCAAATGGTAAACTACAATTAAGCGTGCCAGTATTACATAGTCATAAAAATCGTCAATTATATAAAGATGTAAAAATTAGTGATAAAGAAAAATGGCAACTTCTACACTGGAAATCTTTAGAATCTGCCTATAAAACATCTCCTTTTTTCGAGTTTTATGAAGATGAAATTTATCCGCTTTTCACTATAAAGTCAGATTTTATTTTAGATCATAATTTAAAATGTTTTGAAGTAATTAATGATTGCTTACAATTAGATATTATTCCAAAATTTTCAACGATTTTTGAAAAAGAACCTTCAAATTTAACGGATTACAGGTATTTGACTAATGCCAGGCAAGAACAAAACATTAATCTAGAACCTTACACGCAAGTCTTTAATGCAAAGCATGGATATATTAATAATTTAAGTATTTTAGATTTATTATTTAATGAAGGCACTAATGCATTAAGTTATCTTGAAGCACAACAATTACGTTAAATGCTAAGACCATTTATCCATTACGGAATTCATTTTGGGCTACCACTTTTAGTTGCTCTATTCTTTTTTAAAAAAGAATGGAAAAAAGCATTTGTAATTATGGTTTTAGGGCTTTTAATAGATTTGGATCACTTATTAGCTACACCAATTTTTTCTAATAATAGATGTAGCATCAATTTCCATCCTTTACACACCTACTATGCGATTGTAGTGTATATATTATTATTAATACCAAACAGAACAAGATTAATTGGTATAGGTTTAGTCATACACATTATTGCAGATTACACAGATTGCTGGCTAATGGGTTTTTAAAAAGAAATTTTGGTTAAGATTGGATAATGGTCAGAATACTGCACATCATAGGTTTTAAAACTATTGACAGTCCAAGATTTATCCACTAATAGAAAATCAATTCTTAAAGGAAAAAACTTAAAGTTATAAGTACGTCCAAACCCATTTCCTTGCTCTTTAAAAGCATCTTTCATGTCTCCACGTATTGTTTTATAAACATACGAAAATGCAGAATTATTAAAGTCTCCAGAAATGATGACTTTATAAGGGCTTTTGTTTTTATGCTTTAAAAACAATTCAGTTTGACTTTGTTGTAATTTAAAGGTTTCACCAATTCCAGTAATTAATTTTTCAGAGTTTTCTGTAGTTAATTTTTGCACTTGAGGATCTATTCCTAAAGATTGTAAATGAAGATTATATACCCTAATAGTATCTTTTCCTTTAACAATATCTGCAAAAATAGCATTGTTAGCTGTCTTAGGAAACTGGACAGAACCAGATTTAACGATTGGATATTTAGAAAAAATAGCTTGACCCATTTTTATTTTCTGACCTTCTAATTTTTCATATTTATAATTATATGAAGAAAAATCTACATCATCTTGTAGGTGATATTCTTGTAGACATAAAATATCTGGGTTTTCTTTTTTAACAAAATCGACTAATTTTAAACCAATACCTTTTTCTGGAATCCAATCGTACAAATTAAATAAACGCACATTATAATTCATTATTGACAAGCTTTCTGATCCATCTTCTTCCCAGTTTGAAAACTTATACAATGACCCAAATAAAAAGTAACCTAAAGCAACTACAATTAGAGATAGTAATAGTTGTTTTTTTATTTTAATCAACCAATACACAAAAAATAATACGTTAAGTAGTATCAAAAAAGGAACACCCAAACTTAACACAGAAAGTGTTGCAAAAGTTTTTGGAGGTATATTAGGCAAGACATAAGATAACAGTAACAAAAACGCTGCAATAGAGTTTATGAAGGCGATAACTTTCTCAAAAAACGTTAAGTTTTTCACTTTCCTGCTTTAAATAAAAATTCTTTTTCTTCTTTAGATAAACTGTCATAACCACTTTTACTAATCTTATCTAAAATAGTGTCTACTTTTTTTTGATTATTAAACTGATTAAATTCTTCTTTTTTATATCCAGCAACTTTACCTTTTTGCTTGTGTACTGTTTTCATTTTTGGTGTAGTATTTACTTTAAACAAATTAGCAATCCAATCCATAAAACGTCCAAATCCTTTACCTATATCTTGACCTTTAGTTAATTGCTTTGCGTAAACAAATCCTAATACAACACCACCAAGATGTGCTAATCGTCCTCCAGGATTACTTCCGTTTATAATTCCTAAAATTTCAAGCCCAACTAAAGCTACTCCAATCCACCATAACTTTAAATTAAAGGTAAAAAATCTTATATCCTTATCTGGCATATAGGCACATAAAAAAATAAGAATAGCATACACACCTGCAGAAGCACCAACAACATAAGAATTAATTGGAAAGATATTTGGTAACACATTACTTCCAAAAAGAAAAGCTAATCCACCAAAAACAATACCCATAAAATAGATATTTAATGCCATTTTAGGATTAAATAAATTTAATATAATCTGTCCTAAAAAATAAAGTCCAACCATATTAAACAATAGATGTATTAAACCCGAATGTAAAAACCCATAAGTAATTATGGTCCATGGTTTATATAAAAAAGCATAAAAATCTGCTGGTAATCTAAACCAAATTAATAACGTTGGGACTAACTTATTAAGCAATAAAAAAACTATAAAAACAATAACATTTATAGCTATAATTTTTTCTAAAACATTAAGTCTTGCGTATTTATATTTAAGTTGATCTATTTGATTCATTTATTTATCCCAACGATATTTGTTCATACTATTTTTTTTCCAGTACCACATAATTATAAAACCTATAATTGCTCCTCCAATATGAGCAAAATGCCCAACGTTAAATCCAAATATTGAACTTCCACCAGCAATACCAGAATATATTTCATAAGCCAATAATAAAGGTATAAATATTTTAGCTTTAATTGGAATAGGCAGAAATAATAGCATTAATTCACTATTAGGAAACAACATCCCAAATGCTACTAATAAACCCATTACACAACCTGAAGCTCCTAAACTTTGAGAGTTAAAAATATTATTTACCTGTTTCCAATTTTCTATACCTATTGTATTTACCCAATCAGGTGAATATTTCCCTTGATTCATTATACTAGATAAATCATTAACATTTAAGCCATTTTCAACCAAAGGAGAAACTAAAGAGTAAAAATTGATATAATCGATTATTAATGGCAATATTGTAGCTCCTAATCCACAAGAAATATATAAGAATATAAATTTCTTTTTACCTAAAGAATTTTCTACAGCAGATCCAAACATCCATAAACCAAACATATTAGCTAGAATGTGCAGAAAGAAAATTGTTGATCCATTTCCAAAGTCAACATAAGACGCATGCATAAACATGTGTGTTATAATTTGCCAAGGTTTAAACTCATTATTTAAAGGGAAGTGCATTGAAAAAATCGCATTAAAATCAATACCATTCTTAATAAGAATTAAAGTAGCAACCCAAAACAGAACATTTATAATAATCAAATGTTTAACTGTATCTGTTATTTTAATCATAGTTTACATAAATTTTTTATCCAACTCATCTACAGTCATTGTAATAAAGGTAGTTTTATTAGTTGGCGACACGTTAGGTTCCTTACATGCAAACAAACGGTTTACCAAATGTTCTTGCTCTGGGTTTGTTAAGGTTTGACCAGTTTTTATGGCTAAACTTTTAGCCATAGATTTTGCTAATAAGTCTGTTGCAGAAAAGTTGCTGTCTGGCACTTCGTTTTCTACATCGCTTATTAATTGTTCTAATATAATAGAGACTTCACTTTCTGGTACATTTACTGGTACTCCAGTAATTTTAACGGTTTCATCTTTTATAGACTGAAACACAAAACCAGTAGATTCTAAATCTTCTTTTAATTGATCTATTAAAGCTATTTCTTGTTTAGAAAAATGTAATTCTAACGGAAATAATAACTGCTGACTTACACCTTCTTTTATAGTAATATGCTGTAAAAACTCTTCATACAAAACACGTTGGTGTGCACGATGTTGGTCTATAACTAGCATTCCAGATTTTATAGTACTTATAATAAATTTGTTATTAAGTTGATAGGTACTTTGCTTCTGCTCTACTTCATTTTCATTTTTAAAAAATGTTTCATTTTCTGGCTCACTTTCAAAATGCAATTCACTAAAATCCGTATTTGTTTTGGTACCTTTTGACTCTAATCCTACATATAGACCTTCCCAATTAGCACCTGTTTCTTTTTTATAATTAGACATTTTTGCTTTTGGTTGCTCCTCCTTAAATGGGTTAAAACTACGGTCGACTTCTACAGTTGGCGTTCCTTTTTGTTGGTAACTATATGGTGTATCTAGATTAGCATCACGCTCAAAATCTAACACAGGAGCAATATTAAATTGTCCTAAACTATGCTTTACAGCAGATCTTAGGATAGCATATAATGTATGCTCATCATCAAACTTTATTTCGGTTTTTGTTGGATGAATATTAATATCTATAGTTTGCGGATTTACCGTTAAGTTTAGATAATAGCTTGGTTGAGCTCCATCTTTTAGTAAACCTTCAAAAGCAGAGTTTATTGCATGATTTAAATAGGCACTTTTAATAAAACGATCATTAACAAAGAAAAACTGCTCGTTTCTAGATTTTTTAGCAAATTCTGGTTTACCTACAAATCCAGAAATGGTTAACACTTCTGTTGCTTCTTCAACAGGTACTAATTTTTCATTTGTTTTTGTACCAAAAATATTAACAATACGCTGTCTAAAATTACTAACTGGAAGATTAAAAGTCTCACTTCCATTATTAAACATAGAAAATGCAATATTTGGATGTGCTAATGCTACACGATGAAACTCATCAATTATATGTCTTAATTCTACAGTATTTGATTTTAAAAAATTACGTCTTGCTGGAATATTAAAAAACAAATGTTTTACAGATAATGATGTTCCTTTTGGTGTGACAACAACATCCTAAGATTTTACAACACTACCTTCAATAACGATGGTTGTACCAAGGTCTTCAGAATCTTGTTTTGTTTTTAGCTCTACATGTGCAATTGCAGCAATACTTGCTAAAGCCTCTCCTCTAAACCCTTTTGTGTTAAGTTGAAATAAATCATCTGCTGTTTTAATTTTTGAAGTCGCATGACGCTCAAAACTTAATCTTGCATCTGTATTACTCATTCCTTTTCCGTTATCTATAACTTGGATTAAGGTTTTTCCAGCGTCTTTAACTATTAATTTAATAGTACTTGATTCTGCATCAATTGCATTTTCCAACAATTCTTTTACAACAGAAGCTGGACGTTGTACAACTTCTCCTGCTGCTATTTGATTAGCAACGTGATCTGGTAATAGTTGAATAATGTCTGCCATACTTTTAGTTAGGGAAGAATATAGATAAATCGAAACCGATTATTAAAAAAAATAGAAACACTAATATCATAACTATCAATAGTATACGTCTATTGGCATCTTTATCAGGATTTTTTTTAAGCTCGTCTAAAGCATTATTAAGCTTTCCTTTAAAATTAGGGTTTTCTCCAACAGTAGTTCTATGGTCGTCAAACTTATGTTTAATTTCAAACGGATTACCTTCACCTTTATAAAAACGAGGTGTATAATCAAATTTTTTATTTTTTCGTTTAGATAGAAATCCCATAATGTCTGTCTATTTTGTTTTAGATTCTAAGTAATACATTAAAATTCCAATAAATACTAAAACACCAATAAGGATAAATAAAGTGTTTCCTTTATTACGACTAGAAGATGTGCGTCTAGTGTCATTCCAGCTGGTATTTAAACTTTCTTTAAGTTTAGTAGCAGCAGTTTCTTCTTTAGAAAAACGAGACTGATAATTAAATTTTTTATTTTTCTTTTGACCAAACAAGACTAAGTAGTTTTAATATAATTACTACTCAAAAATACTGAAAATACTATAGAACCACAGATTTAGAATGCTAAAAATTGTTAACAAAATCATTACACAAAACTATATTACTTCTAAAATAATATAGAAAGTACTATGCGTTTTTACGCAATTCTGCCATTTTTAAAGCTGCAACTGCAGCTTCAACACCTTTATTACCATGTTTTCCGCCAGAACGGTCAATAGCTTGTTGCAAATTATTATCTGTAAGAACACAGAAAATAACTGGTGTATCATGCAAAACATTAAGATCTTTTATCCCTTGTGCTACACCTTCGCAAACAAAATCAAAATGCTTGGTTTGTCCTTGTATAACACTACCAATTGCAATAACAGCATCCACTTTTTGGTCTTGCATTTTTTTAGAACCGTAAATCAACTCGTAACTTCCTGGAACATCCCAAACTATAATATTGTCTGATTGCACACCATTTTCTAAAAGCGTGGTTTTAGCACCTTCTAACAAACCTTGTGTGATGTTTTCATTCCATTCTGAAACAACAATCCCAAACCGAAATTGCTTTCCGTTTGGGATTGTTGCTTTATCGTATGCTGATAAATTTGTTGTTGCCATGCTTACTTTCCGCGAAAGCGGTAAACTAATTAGTTAGACAATGCTTGCGCTTTTCCAATAAACACTTCTGCTTGTGTAGCTTCTGGCGAACTTGGATAATTGTCTTTAATTTTATTAAAAAAGCCTAACGCTTTAGATGCCTCTCCTAAACTTAAAGCTGTTGTACCAGCTTTAAATAAATAAGTAGGAGTAGTAAATTCATTTTGACGTAAGTTAGCAGCTTGTGTATAATAGTCTAAAGCATTTTTAGGATCTATTAATTGCATAAAAGCATCTCCAATTGCTCCTTTAGCCATAGGTGCTAAAGCCTCGTCATCACTTTTAAATTTATCTAAATAAGCAATTGCTTGCTCATAATTTTTAGTGTTTAAATAAGCCATACCAGCATAATAGTTAGCTAGGTTTCCAGCTTTAGACCCACTGTATTGCTTAGCTATATCAATCATTCCTAGCTTACCATTAACACCTGTTAAAGCAAGGTTATATAAAGAATCTTGACCTACTGTAGATGTCACAGCTTCGTTAAAGGTTTTTTGCGCTTGATACATTTCGTTCATTGCTTCACCTTGTTTAGGCTTAGCAAAAAATTCTTGATATCCTAAATATCCTAAAACTAATGCAGCTACAACACCAATAACTATAAAAATATTCTTTTGGTTTTTTTCAACAAACTCTTCTGCTTTATTTGCAGATTCATCTAGTGTATTAAAAACTTCAGCAGTTGTTGAGTTCTCTTCAACTTCAATTTCTTTCTCTACTTTTGTTTTTGGTTTGTATCCTCTTTTCTTGTAAGTTGCCATATTCGTTTTATTAATGCGCACAAAAATATAATTTTTCTTCATAAATAAAAGGTTATTTATTTGATATTTTTCAATAATTTGCACTTCCTTACAAGGCAACTGTATTTAAAGCCCTTACATTTAGTACTAATTACATGATTTTAAAGTCCTTATCGCTTTTAAACTATAAAAATTTTGACTCAAAAACCTTTGCGTTTAATGATACTATTAACTGCCTTGTTGGTAATAATGGTGTAGGAAAAACCAATGTGCTAGATGCTATTTACCATTTATCCTTTGGAAAAAGCTATTTTAACCCTGTAGCTTCTCAAAATATAAAATACAACGAAGAGTTTTTTGTTATTAATGGAGAATACAATAAAGACAAAAAGACAGAAAACGTTGTGGTAAGCTTAAAAAGAGGCCAAAAAAAAATAATTAAACGTAATAGTAAGGCGTATGAAAAATTTAGTGATCATATTGGTTTTTTACCTTTAGTTATTATCTCTCCTGCAGATCGTGACTTAATTATTGAAGGTAGTGATACCAGACGTAAGTTTATAGATAGTGTTATTAGTCAAAGTAACAAAAGCTATTTAACCAATTTAATTAAATACAACAAAACGCTTACGCAACGCAACTCTTTACTTAAATATTTTGCAGCCAATCATACTTACAATAATGATACGGTTGATGTATACAACCAACAGCTACAGCAATACGGAACACTAATCTTTGAAAAGCGTAAACAATTTTTAGAAACCTTTATACCTTTATTTAAAACACGTCATAAGGCTATTAGTAACAATAATGAAGAAGTCTCAATTAATTACAAAAGTCATTTATTTGAAGCCGATTTAGAAACATTACTTAAAAAAACTATTAATAAGGACAAAGCATTACAATACACAAGTGTTGGAATACATAAAGATGATTTAGAATTTAATATTGGAGATTATCCTATCAAAAAATTTGGAAGTCAAGGTCAACAAAAATCTTTTTTAATAGCTTTAAAGCTAGCACAATTTGATAGTATTAAAGCAATAAGTGGAGAAAACCCTATCTTGTTATTAGATGATATTTTTGATAAGTTAGATGAAACACGTGTTGCACAAATTATTAAGTTAGTAAATGACGAAAATTTTGGTCAAATATTTATTAGCGACACACATGCAGAACGCACAGAACAAGCTGTAAAACAAGTCCACCAATCTTATGAGATTTTTAAATTATAAGAAGTAGAATTTAATAAAAATGAAAAAAGTAGTTTATATAGCACTATTAAGTTTAGTCCTAGGATGCTCTAAAAATCCAGAAGATTTTAAGCAACACCTAACTGGTTATTGGGAAATTAAAGAAGTAACATTAAAAGATGGTTCTAAAAAAGAATACACTTATAACGATACTATAGATTATATAGAAATCAACGACACTGTTGGTTTTAGAAAAAAAATGAAACCAAATATTAATGGTACATTTCAGACTTCTAAAAGTTTAGAAAACTTTGTTTTAAAAGTTGAAAATGATAGCCTTAACCTATATTACAAAACACCTTTTTCTAATTGGAAAGAAACTATTTTACATGCAACTAAAGATAAACTTCAAGTTATAAACCAGAATAAAGACCTATATTTATATCAACGCTACGTACCAATTGTAGTAAACTAGTTTTAAAATATTTCCACATTCTTTAAAAGTAAACATGGCAAAACGCAATAACACTTTATTAAACATATCTGATGCTTTAAAAGATTTTGTAACAGAAAACAATCTGGAAAAAGGATTAGACAAAGTCAACGTTAAAGATGCTTGGGCAAAACTAATGGGTAATGGAATTACCAATTATACAACTGCTATCGAGTTAAAACATGATGTGCTTTATGTACAACTAAGTTCTAGTGCTTTAAGGGAAGAATTAAGTTATGGCAACCAAAAAATAATTACTTTACTAAATGAAGAACTAGGTAAAGAAATTATTAAAAAACTGGTTTTGAGGTAATTGTAATTCCTAAAAAAAAGCAAGTTTTTTTTTGAAAAATTTAAAAAAAAACGTTCGGTTAATATTTTATATTATATCTTTGACACTATTATTAACAAATTTTTTTATTACAATGGCTCAAGGCACAGTAAAATTTTTCAATGATTCAAAAGGATTCGGTTTTATAACTGAAGAAGGATCAGACAAAGACCATTTCGTACACATCTCTGGACTTATCGATGAAGTTCGTGAAGGAGATACCGTAGAATTCGACTTACAAGAAGGAAGAAAAGGTATGAACGCAGTAAATGTAAAAGTAGTATAATTATATATTTTCTATTTAAATCATTACAAAGAGAACCTTTCCAAATGGAAAGGTTTTTTTTTGTTTTATACTTAAATTAATTAGTGGCATCATCTTTGTAATCTATTAAATAATTAATATTAAATTTTATTACAATGAGTAAAGGCACAGTAAAATTCTTCAATGACTCTAAAGGTTTTGGATTCATAACAGAAGAAGGTGTAGACAAAGACCATTTTGTACACATTTCAGGATTAATCGATGAAATCCGTGAAGGTGACCAAGTCGAGTTTGACTTACAAGAAGGCAAAAAAGGATTAAACGCAGTAAACGTTAAAGTAATTTAACAACTACATATATCTTTAAAAGCAAAAAGCCTCTCCAAATTTGGAGAGGCTTTTTTATTCTATATAGTTTTAACCTTAAAACATATCACGTCCAGAAAAATGGAAAGCACCTTCAATAGCTGCATTTTCATCACTATCAGATCCATGTACTGCATTTTCTCCAATAGAAGCTGCGTATAATTTACGGATAGTTCCTTCTGCTGCATCAGCTGGATTAGTAGCACCAATTAAGGTTCTAAAATCTTCAACTGCGTTATCTTTTTCTAAAATAGCAGCAACAATAGGTCCACGTGTCATATACTCTACCAACTCACCATAAAAAGGTCTTTCAGCATGTACAGCGTAAAATGCTTTTGCATCTTGTGTTGTCATGTGTGTTAATTTCATTGCAACGATTCTAAAACCTGAAGCGTTAATTTTTTCTAAGATTGCGCCAATATGCCCTTTTTCAACAGAGTCAGGCTTAAGCATTGTAAATGTTCTGTTAGTTGCCATTTTTTTATTTTATGTTATCTAATTCGTTTTAAAAATCAACACCTTTTAGTATTATAAAAGCACCTGTTAATTTTGTGCAAAAGTAAGGCATTTATTAAGAAAAACAATATTATCCATTATTAAAAATTTGTATCTTCGTGGGCTATGACAAAACAAGACATTACAGCCATAAAACAGTTATTAGCAACACCAAAAAACATTGTAATTGTAAGCCATAAAAATCCAGATGGAGATGCAATTGGTTCTAGTTTGGCATTATTTCATTTTCTAAAAAAAACAAATCATAATGCAACCGTTGTTGTACCTAATGACTATCCAGATTTTTTAAAATGGGTTCCAGGTCAAGATTTAATCTTAAAATATGATAGCCAAAAAGAAGAAAGCGAGCAAAAACTAAACGAAGCAGATATCGTTTTTACATTAGACTTTAATGCTTTTCATCGTGCTGGAGATATGGTTACTGTTTTGACTAATAACAAAGCTTTAAAAATAATGATAGACCATCATCAACAACCAGATGATTATGCAAAATATACCTATAGTGATGTTAGCATGAGCTCTACTTGTGAAATGGTTTATAATTTTATTGAAAACTTAGATGGTCTAAATACAATTGATAGCAATATTGCAACTGCCATTTACGTTGGTATTATGACAGATACAGGCTCTTTTAGATTTAGATCTACCACAAGCGCAACCCATAGGGTAATAGCTAATTTAATAGATAAAGGTGCTGATAATACAATGATACATAATCAAGTATATGACACCAATAGTTATAATCGTTTACAATTATTAGGATGTGCATTAAGCAACTTAAAAATTGTTCCAGAATCTAGAGCAGCTTTTATTACATTGTCGCAAAAAGAATTACAAAGTTTTGATTATAAAAAAGGAGATACAGAAGGTTTTGTTAACTATGCATTATCGTTAAACAATGTTGTTTTAGCTGCAATTTTTATTGAAGATAAACAACAAGGTATTATAAAGATATCATTACGATCTAAAGGCGATTTTTCGGTAAACGAAATGTCCAGAGCACATTTCCAAGGTGGTGGACATACCAATGCTGCTGGAGGAAAAAGCGACACTAATTTAGCAAAAACTGTTGAAAAATTTATTAGTATATTACCACAATACAACACAGCATTACATGAAGCATAGTTTATACTTATTATTACTAATTATAACTGTTTTTGGTTGCAAAACACCAGAAGCTAGAACTCCAGTTTCTGTAAAATCAGGATCTACTATTGATGCGTCTATAGAACGGAACAAAGCCTTAAACAAAAAAGAAACTGAAGCAATTAAAGCCATCATTAACGCTCAACCAGAAAACAAATATCAAACATCTGGTAATGGGTTTTGGTATTATTATAATACAAAAGCTGAAATAGAAACTAAAGTAACTCCTAAATTTGGTGACATAGTTAAGTATACATACAATGTAAAAAGTCTTAAAGGACAATCTATTTACACTAAAGAAGAATTAAAAATACAAAACTATGCAATGGACCAACAAGAATTATTTTCTGGTCTTCGTGAAGGTTTAAAACTAATGCAAGCTGGAGAAACAGTTACGTTTATATTTCCATCTCATAAAGCCTATGGTTATTATGGAGATGAAGACAGAATTGGAACTAGTGTTCCAATAATTTGTGAAGTATCAGTACACTCAATTACTAAAAAAGAATAGATATAAACCCAATAAAAATGACTAATTTAATTAAAACAATGAAACTAATAATTATCGCACTTATGGTAAGCTTGTCTGCTGCATCTTGCCAAGAAAAGTATCCAGATGTTGAAGACGGAATCTACGCAGAATTTGTTACTAATAAAGGAACAATGGTAGCTAAACTGTTTTATGACAAAGTACCTGTAACTGTTGCTAATTTTGTTGGATTAGCTGAAGGAACACACCCAAAATTAGCAGACTCATTAAAAGGAAAACCTTTTTATAATGGCATAATTTTTCATAGAGTAATGAATAAATTTATGATACAAGGTGGTGACCCAACTGGAACAGGAATGGGAAGTGCTGGATTTAAGTTTTATAGCGAGTTTGACTCAACTTTAAGCCATGACAAACCAGGAATTTTATCTATGGCTAATTCTGGAAGATTTGACACTAATGGAAGTCAGTTTTTTATCACAGAAGTACCAAAGAAAAATTTAGATGCTTTTAATGCAGATGGAAGTTTAAAAGATTGTAACAGACCAAGAACTAGCTGTCATGCAGTTTTTGGAGAGTTAGTTTTAGGATTAGACGTGCAAGATACAATATCTAATGTACCAGTTAAAGGGACTAAGCCAGTCGACAATGTTATTATAGAAAAACTAAATATTATCCGTAAAGGTAAAGACGCAAAAGCATTTGATGCTGCAAAAGTATTTACAGAGCAAGAGCCTTTATTACCTCAAAAAATTGAAGATATAAAGCAAAAAGCTATGGAAGCTTTAAAGATGAAGTCTAAAGAAGCTGCAAGCAAATTTTTAAAAGATAATGCAGACAGAAAAGGAGAGGTTAAAGAGTTTTCTACAGGAATGGTAATGATACTTGATAAAAAAGCTAATGCAATAACACCAAAAGCATCAGATAGAGTATTAATAGACTGTACTGGTTATTTAGAAAATGGTAAGTTTTTCTGGACTACTTTAGCAGAAGACGCAAAAAAAGCAGGTCAGTATAATGAAGACGCAGACAAACAAGGCGCTTACAAACCTTTTGGTATGCCATATAACGAGTCTGCAACCTTAGTACCTGGTTTTAGAGAAGCTATGCTTAACATGAATATTGGTGATAAAGCCAGAATATTTGTACCTAGCTTTTTAGGTTATGGAGCGTCTGGAAATGGTCCAATACCACCAAATGCAAATATCATTTTTGATTTGGAAGTTGTTGGCTTTGAGAAAAAATAATTTTTTCTTATGCACAGAATGTTGTTGAAGTGTATCAGGAATCTAAATATAAAAAGAGACTGCTTTATAAGCAGTCTCTTTTTTGTTTTTAATAACTTGGCTTTAAGAGAATTGACTTGACTTTGTCAGAAAAAACAACTAACTTCGTTTAACATTCGATAAAGAGAATTGAAAACTCTCCTTATCTATACGTTGTAAAACATTTGAGAAAAACCTGGAAACAATATAAAATATGGATATTTCTGATTTTAATTTCAATCGGAATTATAAATACTTTTTGGTTTTTTAATAAAAACACAATGTCACAAGATGACTTTTTTAATAAAGCCGTTTCTGACTCTTATAACCAATCTTACGATGGAATTGTGAAACAGAAATTTTATATAAAAGAAGGTGGACGCAATGTATTTATTCTGGAAAAAAACGGAATTACTATGCAGTTAGATTATGTTTATGAAAAACCAAATCTCTATGAATTTATGCAAATTGGTGATACTCTTATAAAGAGAAACGGAACTAACTCAATAATTATTAAGCGTTCTGAATTAGACACAACCATATATCTTAAGTTTGAGAATCTGAAAGGTGCTGAATTATACTCTGAAAACAATAAATATTTGAATAAATAAAAACGTTGTAAAACATTTAACAAAACCCAATGAGTAAAATTTATGATTACGTTTTTTATAGTATTTATAGAAATACGAGTATAACAAATAAATCTATTCCTGACTGGTCAACAATTATTGCCATCTCTATACTTTTGGCGATTAATATTTTCTCTATTCTGATTTATATTGAATATGATATTGAATCGATTGGAGAAAAAGGATTTGGTGTAATTCCATTAATATTAGTTGGAATAAACTTCTTATACTTTTTAAAAAACAAAAGATATCAGAATATTCTAAACGGATTTAAAAACCAGCAGAATAAATTATTTTGGGACTCAATAGTTTTGACTTATGCTTGTGCTTCTGTTTTTATACTATTTCAGATTTTGGAAATTGGATTAAAAACGACATTGCTTATGACTGGATTTATTGCTTTGACTGGAATAATTCCTTATCTGTTTAGGAAGAAAAAATAAAAAACGTTTTACAACATAGTATATAAAAAATTGCTATTTTGTGCTTAACCAATGTTAGTTGCTTTGTTTGCTAGCTTCTGATTTTCCTTCGGAAAATCCTCGCACACAAACACGCAACTTTCCATATACGTAACCGTTAAACGAACTTCAAAAAATAACAATAAAAAAAGCACAATCTAAAATTGTGCTTTTTTATACTATTCAGATCTCTGTATTAGCAGGGTTTTTTTTATTTTTTAGGAATCTCTTTTAAAATTTCTAACACAAATTTCCAATACTTTTTTGCAGAACTAATCTGTGCACGTTCATCAGGACTGTGTGCTCCTTTTATGTTTGGTCCAAAACTAATCATTTCCATATCTGGATAATTTTGTCCTAAAATACCACACTCTAATCCTGCATGGCAAGCTGCAATGTGCGCCTTTTCTCCATTAAGTTTTTGATATAAATTGTCTAATACTTTTAAAATAGAGCTATCCATATTTGGTGTCCAACCTGGATAATCTCCTGTACATTCTACCTCGCAACCAGTTAACTCAAACGTTGCACGTAAGGTATTAGCTAAATCTGTTTTACTACTTTCTACAGAGCTACGTGTTAAACAACCTATTTTAATATTACCTTCTTTTATTATAACGCGTGCAATATTATTTGAGGTCTCTACCAATTCTGGTATATCTGCACTCATCCTATACACACCATTTAAAGCTGCATAAATAGCACGTGTTACACCTTCCTGTACACCTAAGTCCATTATTTTTTCTGGTGTGTCTGATTTAGAAATTACAATATCTAAATCTGGCTCCATGGTTTTAAGTTCGGTTTTAATAGTGTTTGCAAACTCTTCCATATCGCTTAAAAAAGCAGCTTCGTGTACTGTGTCAATTACAACTACTGCTTTACTCTCTCTTGGTATAGCGTTACGTAAACTTCCTCCATCAATTTCAGAGATACGTAATCCAAAGTTTTCAAAACCATCAAATAATAAACGGTTCATTATTTTGTTTGCATTACCTAAACCTTCGTGGATTTGCATTCCAGAATGTCCACCTTGTAATCCTTTAACGTTTATAGTATACCCAGTTTTAAACTCTGGTGTTTCTTCTTCTTGGTATGTTCTGGTTGCTGTTACGTCTATTCCTCCAGCACAACCTACACCAATTTCATCATCTTCTTCTGTGTCTAAGTTTAATAAGATTCCGCCTTCTAGCAATCCTCCTTTTAAGCCCATTGCTCCTGTCATACCTGTTTCTTCATCAATGGTAAACAAAGCTTCAATTGCTGGATGTGGTATGTCATTACTTTCTAGAATAGCCATAATAGTTGCAACTCCTAAACCATTATCTGCTCCAAGCGTTGTGCCTTTTGCTTTTACCCAATCGCCTTCAACTACCATTTGGATCCCTTGTGTGTCAAAATCAAACTCTGTATCTGCATTTTTTTGGTGTACCATATCTAAATGCGATTGCATTACAATAGTTACTCGGTCTTCCATTCCAGCTGTTGCAGGTTTTTTTATTATAACATTTCCTACTTCATCTTCTATAGTTTCTAAACCTAGTTTAGTACCAAAATCTTTCATGAATTTGATCACGCGTTCTTCCTTTTTTGAAGGTCGTGGTACTGCATTTAAATCTGCAAACTTATTCCATAATGCTTTTGGCTCTAAAGCTCTAACGTCTTGACTCATTTGTATTGTTTTTTTGTTTTACAAAAGTACAAATTGCATATGCATTTAGAAACCTTTTTAAGTTAGAAATAACATTAGTCGCTACTCCTGATGGAAGTGGCATCCTTTTTTGCAAAAAAAGATATAACGGACAGCAGGTGGAAACCTTTTAAAAAAACCACAATGATTGGTTCTTATTTTATTTATTTTTGATCTATGCTAAAAAACAAGAAACTTATTATTGCTTTGTCAATATTACCAATGTATGGATTGGTTAAGCTTTTGGCTAATTACCCTGATTTTATTGAGCGTTTTTATAGCAATGGTTTGTATCCATTTATTTCTAAATTGTTTAGATACACTTTGGGTTGGCTACCTTTTAGCTTTGGTGATTTAGTGTACGGTTTTAGTCTTGTTTTTATTATTAGATGGTTAATTTTAAACCTAAAACGTATCTATAAAGACACCAAAAACTGGTTAATTGATGTGTTTGCAACGATTAGTGTCATTTACTTTGTGTTTCATTTATTTTGGGGTTTAAATTACTACAGAAATCCATTACATAAAAATCTAAATTTAGAGGATAATTATACTACTGAGCAATTAATTAGCGTCACAAAAAAGTTAATTGACAAATCAAACAGCATCCATTTAAGCATTACTAAAAACGATAGTGTAAAGGTTGTTTTTCCTTACACAAAATCTGAAATATTAGCACAAACGACTACTAGTTATAAGGCTTTAAAAAAAACATTTCCTAATTTAGAATACCAACCAAAAAGCATGAAAAAATCCTTGTTTAGCATTCCGCTAACATATATGGGTTTTAGTGGTTATTTAAATCCTTTGACTAATGAAGCTCAGGTGGATTATTTGATTCCTGTGTATAAATTTCCAACAACTTCTGCGCATGAAGCTGCACATCAATTGGGCTACGCTAAAGAAAACGAAGCTAATTTTATTGGATTTATGGCTACCATAAGCAATGATGATGTGTATTTTAAATATTCTGGGTACACGTTTGGATTAAGTCATTGTTTAGGCGAAATTTACAGACGTAATCCTGATATATACAAAACTTTATTGCCTACTATTAATAAAGGGGTTTTAAAAAACTATCAAGAGGTACGCGATTTTTGGAATGCTTACCAAAACCCTTTTGAGTTTATATTTAAATCTACTTACACCACCTATTTAAAGGCTAATAATCAAGCAAAAGGGATGGATAGCTATAGCTATGTTGTTGCCTTATTGGTTAATTATCTAAAAAACAAAACGCTTTAAAAGTGTTAAAATCTATGTTTGCTATTGTTTAGCATATCTCCTAATGCTTATCTTTAAGAAATAATCAACCTTAAACTATTTAATCAATGATTAAAAAATGGGCAATTCTGAGCCTACTATTGTGTAGTTATTTATCTTTTGCGCAAGAGTATGTTCCAAAAAATGATGGTGTAAAAACCAATACTTCCAACTATACAGCTTTTACAAATGCCAAAATTTACATCACACCAAATCAAGTGGTTAATAATGGAACATTATTAATTAAAGATGGCAAAGTAGTAGCTTCCGGAGCTTCTGTTAGCATCCCAAAAAACGCTGTAGTAGTTGATCTTTCTGGCAAAACTATTTATCCATCATTTATAGATATTTACACAGATTTTGGTGTTAAAAAACCTAGCAGTCCAGATGGACACAACCGTACTCCGCAATATGATGCAGCACGAGAAGGTTATTATTGGAATGACCATATTAGACCAGACCAAAATGCAATTGATTATTTTGAATTTGATAGTAAAAAAGCAAAAGAACTACGTAAAGCTGGTTTTGGAGTTGTTAATTCTCATATTGACGATGGTATTATACAAGGAACTGGTGTTTTGGTTACTCTAGCTGCTGACGGAAGTGATGCAACCAGACTTTTAGATGAAAAAGTTGGTCAGTTTACAGGAACATCAAAAAGCAAAACCTCAAGACAAGCCTACCCAACCTCTTTAATGGGAACTATGGCTTTATTACGTCAAGTAAACCATGATGCAAATTGGTACGCAAAAGGAAACATAAAAGAAAAAGATAGAGCTTTAGAAGCCTATTTAGCAAATAAAAATGAAGTACAATTTTTTAATGCTGGAAAAAAAGTAAACGCATTGCGTTTTGATAAAATTGGTGATCAATTTGGATTTCAATATGTATTTGTTGGTGGTGGTGATGAATATGAATTAATTAAGGATATTAAAGCTACAAATGCAAAATTTATCTTGCCACTAAATTTTCCAGATGCTTATGACATGGAAGATCCTTTATTAGCCAAATCTGTAAGTCTAGAAGATTTAAAAGCTTGGAACCAAAGTCCTGCTAACCCAAAAATATTAGCTGACAACAATATCCAATTTGCGTTAACTACCCACAAATTAAAAGATGCTAAAGAGTTGATGCCAAATCTTTTAAAAGCTATCAAGTATGGTTTAGATAAAACTAAAGCATTAGAAGCCTTAACTACTATTCCTGCCAGTATTATTGGTAAATCGTCTGAATTAGGTCATCTTAAAACTGGTGCATACGCTAATTTTTTAATTACATCTGGTGATGTTTTTGATAAAAAAACAACGATTTATCAAAATTGGGTGACTGGTGTTAAAGATGAAATAAAGCCAATGAATACCAAAGATTTACGTGGTAATTATACTTTTAATTTAGATAATACTGATTATGAATTAGTAATTTCTGGCGAAGTGGATAAGCTTAAATCTAAAGTTAAAACTGAAGTTAAAGAATTTGGTTCTAAACTAAGTTATAAAGACAATTGGATGCGATTAACATTCTCGACTGTAGACACCACAAAACAAGAGTTTATCAGAGTGGTTTCAAACATTACAAACACAAATACTTTAGAAGGTAAAGCTATTTATCCTAACGGAAATGAAACTGCATTTTTTGCTACTAAAAAAGCTAAGGAAGATAAAAAGGACAGCAAAAAAGAAAAAGATAAAAAGGAACAAAAAACACCAATGGTTTATCCTGTAACTTACCCAAATATGGCTTATGGGTTTACTAGTTTACCTCAGCAAGAAACTTTGTTATTTAAAAATGTAACGGTTTGGACTAACGAGAAAGATGGTATTTTAAAAAACACAGATGTTTTAATTAAAAATGGCAAAATCTCTAAAATTGGAAATAATATATCTAGCAGTAATGCTACTATCATTGACGGAAAAGGGAAACATTTAACAGCAGGTATTATTGACGAACATTCGCATATAGCTACAGAAAGTGTTAATGAAGCTGGACATAACAGTACAGCAGAAGTAACTATTGAAGATGTTTTAGACGCTGAGGACGTTGATATTTACCGTAATCTTGCAGGTGGTGTAACTAGTATTCAAATATTACATGGATCTGCTAATCCAATTGGTGGACGATCCGCAATCATCAAACTAAAATGGGGAGAAAAAGCCGATAATTTAGTGTATGAGAATAGCCCAAAATTTATCAAATTTGCTTTAGGAGAAAATGTAAAACAATCCAATTGGGGAGACAATGCCAGAACACGTTTTCCGCAAACTAGAATGGGAGTAGAACAAGTATTTACGGATTATTTCCAACGTGCTAAAGAGTATGATGCTTTAAAGAAAAGCGGTAAACCTTACAGAAAAGATTTAGAACTTGAAGTTATTGCAGAAATAATAAATAAAGAACGCTTTGTGTCCTGTCATTCTTATGTACAAAGCGAGATTAATATGTTAATGACAGTTGCTGATAAATTTAATTTTAATATCAACACCTTTACACATATTTTAGAAGGCTATAAAGTAGCTGATAAAATGGTAAAACATGGTGTTGGAGGATCGACGTTCTCTGATTGGTGGGCTTATAAGTATGAAGTCAATGATGCCATTCCTTTTAATGCACCAATTATGCATAATGCTGGTGTTTTAGTGGCTATTAATAGTGATGATGCAGAGATGTCAAGACGATTAAATCAAGAAGCAGCAAAAAGTGTTAAATATGGAAATATAAGCGAGGAAGATGCTTGGAAGTTTGTTACACTTAATCCAGCTAAACTATTACATATAGATAACAGAGTTGGTAGTATTAAGGTTGGTAAAGATGCAGATGTTGTATTATGGTCTGACAACCCATTATCTATTTACGCTAAAGCGGAAAAAACAATTATAGAAGGAACAATCTATTTTGATATAGAACGTGATGAGCAACTTAGAGACGCTATTAAAAAAGAGAAAAACGAATTAACTACGTTAATGCTTCAAGCTAAAAACAAAGGGTTAAAAACAAAACCAATTGAAAAGAAAGAAAAAGAGCTTTTACACTGTGATTCTATTGATCATCAACACAACTAATACCATGAAAAAACTAAATATATTATTATTAACACTATTGGTTTCGTCAATTGGTTTTGCACAACAAACTCCTGCTGACAAACAAACAAAAGCCATTACTATAGAAGGTGCGACAGCACACTTAGGTAATGGAGAAGTTATTAACAACGCTTTAATTATGTTTGAAAATGGCAAACTAACTTTTGTTGGAAGTGCCACTACTAAAATTGCCAGGCAAGGAACTATAATTGACGCAAAAGGAAAACACGTGTATCCAGGTTTTATAGCACCAAACTCTACTTTAGGATTAGTAGAAGTTGATGCTGTTAGAGCAAGTAACGACAAAGACGAAGTTGGCGCAATGAATCCACATATACGCAGTATAATTGCTTATAATACAGAATCCAAAGTAGTTGAATCCATGCGACCAAACGGAGTTTTAATGGCACAAATCACACCTCGTGGTGGACGTGTATCTGGAACTTCAAGTATTGTACAATTAGATGCTTGGAACTGGGAAGATGCTGTTATTAAAGAGGATGATGGGATTCATTTAAATTGGCCAAGTAATTATTCTAGAGGTCGTTGGTGGTTAGGAGAACCTAATGTTTTGAAAGAAAACAAAAACTACAGCAAACAAGTAGAAGAATTAACAGATTACTTTACCCAAAGTAAAGCCTACAATGCAAGTAATAAATCACCAAAAAATCTTCCTTTTGAAGCATTACAAGGTTTAATTAATAGCTCAAAAAAATTGTTTGTTCATGTTGATAATGAAAAAGGAATAACAGACGCTATTAATTTTGTAAAAGCACAAAACATAAAAAATGTTGTTATTGTTGGTGGTTATGAAGCAAATAATGTTGCCGAATTATTAAAACAAAACAACATTCCTGTGTTATTACAACGCACACACTCTAGACCTAAAGGAGATGACCATGATTATGATTTACCTTATAAATTAGCGACACAGTTAGTAAATTCTGGTGTTTTAGTTGGTTTAGAAAACTCTGGAGATATGGAGCGTATGAATACTAGAAACCTACCTTTTTTAGCAGGAACAACAGTTGCACATGGATTAACAAAAGCACAAGCCTTAAGTTTAATTACTTTAAATACCGCTAAAATATTAGGTATTGATGATACTGTTGGGTCTTTAGAAGTTGGAAAAGATGCAACACTATTTATAAGCGAAGGTGATGCTTTAGATATGCGTACCAATAAATTAGAAAAAGCTTTTATACAAGGTCGAGATATTAGTTTAGAGACACATCAGACAGAATTATATAAACGCTATTCTAAAAAATACAAACAATAAATTAAATTTAAAATATTATGAAATATTTATTTACTTTCTGTTTTACTTTATTTAGTTATTTGGGAATTTCTCAAGAAGTTATTGTTGAAAACAACCCAGAAAACAATCTTGATTTAACTATAAACTACAAAGGATTTGATACTATTTATAGTAATCTTAGAGCTATTAGTGAAAACATAAACGAAACAACAACTATAATAAAACGTTTTGACGAAATAAGACAAGGTCAGTTAATCATAAATACAGAAAACATTGGTCAATCCTTTGAAGGGCTTAAAATGGATATTAGACCTAGTTTAGACGTAGAACTACAACGCATTATGTTTACTGGTAACTTTATTAATCCACGAAGAGCTCAGGTAATAATAAGTCAATAAAAAAAGCGACCAAATGGTCGCTTTTTATTTACCGTATAAATATTTACTAATCTACATAATTAGCTTTTTCAGGTTTTTCAAATAATGAATTATTAGGTGCAACTTTATTGATTTTTACATCTGTAAAAACATTAGGTGCTTTAGGTGTAGTTGGTTTATCATTTTTATAACCGTAACCTGTAATAGATTTTGGTACAAGTAAACCATTAACTTCTTGCCAATCGTTATATCGTCTAAAATGAAACTCTTTAGTATCAATTCCTGGCACAAAATTAACAGTATACCCTAACCACTCCATTATATAAGTTTCTGGATTATAAAATAACAAATACTGATCTTCAGGTGTTTCTCCAACTCCACTTTGATAAGTTATTTTAATTCCAGGATACGTAACACCTTCAAAAACCAAGGGTTCTGTTTCTGAGTAATCAATCCCATCATCTGACATTATAAAAGGCATTGCATAAAAATAAAACATCAAATTATATCCAAATTTTGGATCATAACCTTTGTAAGCTTGATTTGTTTTATTTAATAACCATGGTTGTTTACCATCAAATCCAATACTGTAATTAGTTGCATCAATTAATGCTTTTCTATTAACAAGATTGGTTATTGTAACCTCTTTGCCATCAGGTTTTGTTTGAGTGTATTCTAAGGATTTCATTAATTTCCATAAATCAATTCCTCCATGTGCATTAAATACTTTTGTTAAATTTTCTGGATAAATAGACGTGGTTACATCTAATTTTTCTTTTGAATAGTCTATTCCTTTTGTGGTTTCGGTTTTTGTGTTGGTTTCATTTTTACAAGATGTTAGCGATAACATAATTAATAAAGCTAATGATAATTGTTTCATATTAAAAGTTTTTTTGAATAATGACATAGGTCGAAATTAATTACAATTCTTTACAAAAAAAAGCTTCAGTAATAATACTGAAGCTTTAATTTAAGATTAATTATACAATCTTATTATAATTTTTAATCTATTTTACGATTAATTTTTGAATGTGTTCTATGTTACTATTTTTTAGTTTTACAAAGTACATTCCGCTTTCTAAATTACTAACATTAAATGCTTGTATAGTATCAGTATTTACAGTCGTTGAAAATACTTGCTTACCTTGTATGTCAATTACTGTCAAGGCGAAGCTTCCGCGTAAAGCGTTACTAAAACGAATATTTACTTCTGCATTAGCTGGATTTGGGTACAAACTAAATCCATTTATGCCAAATTCTGCAACAGATAATTGAGGTGCTACAAAAGTAGTTGTAAATGTATTGGTAATTACTGCTGCATTGAAATCAAAATAAATCTCAGCGGTATTTGGGATTACAGTTCCAACATTATAACCTGCTAAAGGTTTGATTTTGTATACCACATACCCATGACTACCTCTTTCATCTTGCACTTCTGCTGGCAGATTTATGTTGTCAAATGTCCATGTTAATTGATTGTTTAGTCTGTGCATAACTACGTCATGACTAGAATCTATCATTTGTATTGTAGCATTATCCAATAAGGCATCCAAAGTGTTTTCTATTCTTATATTTATTGCTTCTGCAGTTCCTAAGTTTTGAAAACGTATTGTGTAATATAAATACTCATTAGTGGTTATAAAATCGTCATAAACTATTTCTGGACCATAAGATTCTGTAATATCATTTGGATCGTAAGACCCAACAACTTCTTGGGTTACTGAAGCAGAATTATTAGTTGATACAATATCATTTGCTACTGTAGTGTATGATACACTATTGGTTAACATTGTCCCTAAAGCGACCGTTGCAGGCACTGTCATATCTGCATACATTGTAATGGTTTGTCCAGGTTGAAGATTAACAAAATCGTAAATAAAACCAGTTGCAGTAAGCGTAATTGTTCCTGTTGCTGGTGGGTTCCATACTTCTACAAAATTAACAGCTGCATCGTGCACAAACTCTACACTTCCAGAAGTTACTGTTGTTGCTCCTAAGTTTTCTATTACAACATTATTCCAATATAAAAATCCTGGAACTGGAGAAATTGAAGGCACTAAATAGACTGCTACATCTTCGCATTGTACTACTTCGACTATTGGAATATCAACAACTGTTGTGTTTCCTGCTGTAGCATTTATGTTTTCAAATAACGAAGTTGGTATACTATAACAGCTTTCATAACCTGGAGTGACAGCAAATGTGATATCATATGTATTAGCATCATCATTATTAAAAATTGTAAAACTTCCGGTTGTAGAATTTACTGTGTTTATAATTGTATCATCATTAACTTCATAAGTGAAAAACCCATTACTAAATGGTGTATCATTACCATTAAAAACACCATCATTATTTAAGTCTAAAAAGGCATTAACTTCTATAAAACTAACTGTTGAAGCACAAAATACATCAACATCTAACGATGTATAATTATTGCTACTACAACCAATAGATCCATCCGAAGCTACTGTAAATGATATTGAATCTCCTGTTGATGTAAATGTTAACCCTGAAACGTCTCCAGAATTACCATATGGTGTTGTTGTGTTTAAATTTGTTGAACCATCAGAGTCATAAACAATAAGCTCGTCAAAATTATTTTCTACTTGTCCTGCATTAAACACCATGGTTAATGGTAACCCATCATTACTTGTATAAGTAAATAGTGTTGTGTCACTATTTTCATAACAATAGGTAACATTTACTGGCTGATTTGTTGTACAATCTACTGTAAAGTTAGTTTGTGGTAAAGTAGTAAAACTGTCTAAACAAGTCCAATTACTAAATCCATCTACTCCACAATCTGCACGTACACAAACTTCATAAGCTGTATTATAGTTTAAACCAGTTACCACAACTGGGTTTGTATTAGTTAATATTCCTGCAGTTGTAGGTGTTCCTGTTCCAACTGGTTGGATAATATATTCCCATGAGGTTTCAGTACCATTTGCTGTCCAAGAAACATCTGCAGTAGTATCTGTTATATTAACAACTGTAATATTACTTGGTGCTACACAAAAACTACCACATGTTTGGACACGTAAAAGGTCAATAGCTAGATCTCCTTCAAAACCAGTACCAGAAGCGCCATAACTAATTTCTATATAAATAACTTGACCTAAAAAAGCATCAAGATTAACTCCAACTGGCAACCAAGCTTCTGTATCTGTAGCCTGATACTCTCCAGCCCAAGAAAATATGTTTGTATAATTACCAGTAGCTGAGTTTGAAACACCAATATTTAAAGTTCCAATATCTGCACCAAATGCATGCATATAAAATGACAACTCTGCAGTAGTTAATGCATTAGTTAAATCTATTGCTGGACTAATTGCTGTTGCTATAGTTGAAGAATTACCACTTGCTTCATATTCTAAATGAGAATTACCACTAAAAGAAGCAAAAGGACCTGTTCCTGAAGAGTTTGTATCTCCAGCAGTAACATCCCATTCTCCATTCGAACCACCAAACATAGTTCCTGTCCAACCACTTGGTGTATCTGTTTCAAAATCTTCAGTAAAAATATAAGCGGAAGGTTCTGCTCCACAATTTACACCAACTGGTGGTGAAGGAATACTTCTAGTTGTAAAGCTTTCTTCCATACAACCTACAGCGTCTCCATTAGTATTATAAGGTGTAATAGTAACAAAATACATAGTATCTGAATCTAAAGTTGCAGGTGTGTATGTTGATACATTTCCTAAATCTAAATCATCAACTACAATAAGTCCAGTAGCTGTTAAAATTGTTAGTCTATATCCAACAACTACTCCAGTTGCATTATTCCATATTAAATCAATGTTTTCATTTACATTAGTAGCTCCATTTAAAGGTGTGCTAAGTGAGGTACAACTAGGTACAGCTGTAGTATTAACACATGTTATATCAAAATCCCAAGGACTACTAGTACATCCAATAACAGATCCATCTGAAGTAACACCAATTGTAATTGTGCTTCCTGAAGAAACATAAGTTAGCCCAGTTAAATCTCCACTGTTTCCATATGGTGTTTGTAAATTAAGGTCTGTTACACCATCTGAATCTAAAATAATTACTTCGTCATAATTATTTTCTGTTAATCCAGAGTTAAATACTACTTGTAATGGAGAACCATCAGTACTTTCAAATGTAAATTGAGTCGTGTCATTATTATCATAGCAAAATGTAGTATTTACAGAAGTACCACAAGTTACTGGTGTTGGTGTTATCGAACAGTCTTCAACAGTAATATTAAAACTAGTGGTAGAATAACAGTCTGTTTGTGTTGGAAGTACTCTAACATAAATGGTTTCATTTTGAGTTGCTATATAGTTAGTAGAATTTGTAATTGGGTTTGTATCATTATCAGCATCACTTTGCGTTGTATAAAAAATTATTTGATAAGTATAATTAGCAGGCGTATTTTGTACAATATTTATTGTCTGATCTGTCAAACTAATAACCTCGTTTGCACATATAGTAATGTCGTTAGGTGTGGAAAGTATAGGTGTGTCATAACTAAACACTTCTATAGAACTAGTACTTTGACATCCTGTTGTTGTATCTATAATATCAACCGTATAAATACCTCCAATATTAGTGGTTATAGTTGCAGTATTTTCGCCAGTATTCCATTGATACACAAAATTTGGATCTAGATTAGGATTTAATATAATTGTTTCTCCATCACAAATAGAACTATCTAAATCAAAATTTGCAATTGGTGGATCAATTAATAATAGATCAATAGTAGTCATAACATAATTACCAGTTGCAATTTCTGTAACTCCTGCATAAACTATTGGTATATTAGGGCTATAATTATAAGCAGTTGCATTAGCTATTGGATTAGTTTGTAATAAAGCATCATCATATATTTCATAATAAACTATAGAATAGTCATTAGGATTTAAATTGCCTAATATATCTGGATTTGCTATTGTCAAATCAAACATTATATTTCCTGTAGCATTATTATCATTACAACTTTCTAGAGTTGCAGGATTAACTTGAAAAGACGCATTTTGTGGGTTAACAACTAAATCTAAAGTTACAGTGCTATAACATCCAGAAACTAAATCCTCTACTCTCACATATACTGTTTGTGGATTTGCAATATTTGTATAAGGTGAAGTCAATGCATTTGTATTAGAGTAGGCATCTGTTTGAGTTTCGTGATATGAGACAGTATAGTCAGGATTACCACCAGTTATCTCATTATCTTTAGTTGTTAAATCAAAAGCTGTAAACCCATCAGGAATATTGTCATCAATCATTTCTAATGGAGAAGGTTGGTTTATTGCTACTGCATCAACAAATAAATTAAAAGTAGTAATATTTGAAGAACATACACCAGAAATATCTTCAACAACTGCAAAGATTAGTTGTGGGTTTACCGTATTAGTAAACGGAGAAGATAAAGGGTTGGTATTTGCATCAGCATCTGCTTGAGTTATATAATAAGACACATAAAAATTATTAGGATCTTGATTCCCTAAAACGCTATAATCTTGGACTTGTAAATCAAAAACGCCTATACCGTTACCAGTACCATCACACAAAAATAAATCAGGAGGTGTATTAGCAATTGGCGCATCTAAAACTGTAAGGTTTTGAGTACTAGAAGCTGGTTGATTACCATTTGTAGTATACTCAATGGTATAAGTAACACCAGATATTCCATTAGTTACTGTTCCTGAAGTTGCATCTATTGTAACTGCATCAGTTGGAATTGGATTAAATGTAAATGTTCCTCCTGGAGTTCCAGTAACCACAGATGTTCCACCTTCACAATTTGGAGTTACATAAAATGAAGGGTCATCTTGAGAATATCCGATAATGGAAATAAAAAAAGTAAATAAAAAAAGTAGTTTTTGATTCATGATAAGCGATATATTGATTAGTAGTATTGATAAAACATCTAAAAAGGAAATTTTCCTACTTCTAGGTTTCTAATTAGATGAAAAAAAAACAAAAGGTTGCGTTAAAATGACAATTAATTTAATTAAAATGCAACAGAATTAGCTTAAATTTGTTTAGCTATAAATATAAGCATTTCAAATATATAAATGAATACTAAACAGATAAGTAGCACTCAAAATCCGTTAATTAAGCACATTGTTTTATTAAAAGACAAGTCACGGGAACGAAAAAAAACAAATACATTTATTATTGAAGGAGAAAGAGAGATTGGACTTGCAATAAAAGGAAACTACAGTATTAATACTATCTTGTTTTATCCTGATATTTTTGATCCATCTAAACTAAGTCAATTCCCTAAAGATATTGAGTGTATTGAAATCTCAAAAGATGTCTATCAAAAAATAGCATATCGGGATACTACTGAAGGGATTGTTGCTATTGCTAAAAGTAAGACTCATGATTTAAACTATATTACTTTCTCAAACAAAAACCCATTAATTTTAATAGCTGAAGCACCTGAAAAACCTGGTAATATTGGAGCCATTTTACGTACTGCTGATGCTGCAATTGTGGATGCAGTAATTATTGCCAATCCTATAACAGATTTATATAACCCAAACATTATACGCTCAAGCGTTGGCTGTGTGTTTACCAATCAAATTGCAACAGGAAGTACAAAAGATATTATCACTTTTTTAAACCAAAATAACATTGCGATTTATAGTGCAATTTTACAAGATGCAGAAGACTATCACGTACAAGATTACACAAAAGCAACTGCTTTAGTAGTTGGTACAGAAGCAGATGGATTAAGCAATGCTTGGAGAATTGCTTCTAAGCAAAATATAAAAATACCAATGCAAGGCGCAATAGATTCTATGAATGTATCTGTAGCTGCTGGAATCCTTATTTTTGAAGCTAAACGTCAACGTAATTTTGAGTAATTCTGTATTTAACCCATGAAAGAATTTATAGAATACATCAATAAAATTAGTTCAATAAAAGAGGACACTTTTAAAAAACTACAACAATGCTTTAAACCTATACAACTTAAAAAAAATGATTTTTTTGTAAGAGATGGAGAATATGCTCAACAAATTGGATTTCTACAACAAGGCATTGTTAGAGCTTATTTTTTAAACCAACAAGGTAAAGAATATCAAACAATTTTTTGTAGGACCATCAATAATTGGTGCTTACACATCTTTGCTTACCAAACAACCCAACAGAATAGCACAACAAGCCTTAACAGATTGTCAAATACTAGTTGCAGATTTTAGAGAGCTAGAAAAACTGTATGATAAATTTCATGATTTAGAACGGTTGGGTAGAAAGATTGCAGAATTCTATTTTTTAGAAAAAGAACAAAAAGAAATTGAAATGGCTTTATTAGATGCAGACAAAAAGTATTTAATAATGAGAGAAAAATTTCCTGATTTAGAGTCTGTAATACCTCAATACTACATCGCTTCATATTTAGGAATATCTGCAACACAATTAAGCAGAATTAGAAAAGAGTAATAAACTACTACTTTGTTATTTTTATCATTTTTTTACTAACTTAGTTCCAACCAACGCAACTAGTTAAAAATCAAAAACATTATTTTAGTTTTTTTTATCTCTAAATAAGTAAAATGAATCCAAATATTAAAATTGAATTATTAACAAAAGAGTCTGAGTTTCTAGAAAAAGGAGTAAATTACTTTTGGAAATGTTGGGGAAACGATTCAAATTTTGACTTCTATAATGATTGCATTATGAATTCATTTTCTAACAAGTTTTCTTTACCTAAATTTTACTTACTTTTAAATAATCAAACCATTATTGGTTCTTATGCTCTTCTTACAAATGATATTATCAGTAGACAAGATTTGTTACCTTGGTTTGCTTGTTTATTTGTCGATGAGCAATTTAGGCATAAAGGTTATGCTACAAAACTATTAAATCATGGGCTAAAAGAGGCTTATGAAAAAGGATATAAAAAATTATACCTATCAACGGATTTAAAAGATTTTTATGAAAAAAAAGATTGGAATTTATTTTCTCATGGATATAGTTTAAGTGGAGGAAAATTTAAAATTTATGCTAAATCAACCCTATAACAATTAACCATCACTTAGGAAACTGCTTCTTAATGTTCCAAATTAATTCCTCAAGACCATTTACTTTAAGCGTGTAAACGGTTTCTAGCATCTCTCCTAGTTTTCCTTTTGGAAAACCTTTATTACGGTACCAAACTACATAATACTCTGGTAATTCTATTAAATAACGATCTTTGTATTTTCCGTATGGCATTTTAGTATGTGCCAATTTTATTAGAAAATTTCTGTCAGGTTGTAATTGCACTACCCTTTAGATTTAAATTTTTCTAATGCTTTAAGACGTAAAACTATACTGTCTTTCCATTTTTTCTGACCTTCAACATTTATAGAATAATTACTTTCTGTATCATAATTGTTTTGCATAGTAGCTAAGTCTGCTTCTATGTTTTTATGGATGTTTTGTAGCGTATTTGCTAAATCTTGGTGTAGCTTTACTTCTGCAATTTTTTGTCTAAAAATCCTTGCGTGTAACTCTGTAATATCAAAATGAAGTTGTTCGTGTCCTAATACATGTGGATCTACTTCTTCAGATTTACACCATGAATGTTCTGGATAAAAAAAGGCTTTAACCAATGTTTTAAACCCTTGTATCTTTTGATTACTTCTAAATTTATTAATAGAATAACTAAAAGTTATTCCTGATGCAGTTACTGCTACAGCATCTGTATCTGGATTTGGAGTCCCTTTAAAATCTGCCCAAGATAGTCTGTAACCTTCACTCCATGACATTTCCTCTATTGCATCGCTTTGCAACAGAAAAAAACTAGCGAATATGAAAAAATACTTTAGCATAATTAAGTGTTACCAATAACGCTAAGTTATTGACCATTATTGTTTTACCTCAACAATTTTTAAGTCTTGATAATTTACTAAATAGACAGTATCGTTAAAATAACCTCCAAACAATTGTTTTTTGTAAGCAAATTTATTTTCTACGTAACTAGTTAAAGGTGTCTCGTTTACAGACACATATAAATCCTCAGACGTTGCTAAACGCAACACTACGTCCATTGTGATATCAAAACCTCTTACTGCATAAGTATTAGGCGTAACGTTATACAATGCTTTATAACGTCTTGTAAAACTATTAGACCCTTCTTCACTAAACGATTTATTTATTGACGCATAAGTAAATTGCAAATTAGATAAATGCATATTACTAACTTCCTCATGCTCAAATGCTTTATTTTGGTTAGTTGTAGCTAAAACAACTTTGGTTTTAGCATCAATTTTAGAATTTAAAATACTAGACACATTAGAAACAAAACCTGGGTTTTCTGTTTCTAAAAACACTATGTTTTTTCCTGGTTTTAATACATCTATTATATCTTGATCTAAAATGTAATAGGCATCTTTACCTGTTTTAGTAACTTTTCTAGACATGACAACAGACGCTTTAGAAAACGTCTTTTTTAATGTAGTAGCTGTTGTTTTATTTTTTAAATCTGACACTATAATAAAGTGAGAAGTACTATCTGTTTTAAAATAATTTAGAATTTTGTCCTTCATTAATTTTTCTGAAGGCCTAGACTGAAACACATTTTCTCCTAAATTAACCGTTTTTGTTATTGGAGATATTAAGGGTATGTTTTTATTTTTTAAAGATGCAGCTGCTGTATTAAAATGTTTTGGCATAACAGGCCCAATTACTGCATTAACATTATTAAAACTATTAGACCTTAATATTGTTGCTACTTTACTTTCTCTATTTTCTGTATCGTAAACATCTACTTTTATGTTAATTCCTAAACTAGCTAAGCTATCTAAAGCTATTTTTGCTCCAGAATAAAAATCTAAAGAGATACTTGTGTACCTATCGTTTTTAATAGTCTTTTTTGTATCGTAAACAGAATCCGAATTTATTTTATGCAATTTAAATGGTAACATAATTGCAATATGTTTTGTGCTTCTGTCTGTAATATTTTTTGCTAAATTAAAAGCATCACCTTCTGCTGTTACAGTTGTATTAGAAGTTGTATTATTTTGTCCTGGACCATTATAAGGTATTTTTAAAACCATACCTTCTTTTAAGCCTGTTGTAGATAATTGTGGGTTAAGCTGCTCTAACTGGTCTTGATTTAATCCTGTTTTAAGTTTTAGTCTATAAAAACCTTCTGCTGGCAACACAGTGTAGTAGCTATATTTTTCGTCTATTTGCTTGACTTGATTACCTTCTAAATTTGGAACATTAATGACATTTCCTGGTTGTAAAACTTCTGGCATCCCTGGATTTAAATCCTCTAATGCTTGTACTGTTATACCATATTGGTAAGCAATACGCCATTTACCTTCTTTTGGTTTTACTGTATAAGATTTAGTTGTTGGTTTTGCAACCACAACCTGTTTTGTAATCTTATACAAAGGGATTTGAATTTTATCTCCTTTACGTAAATTATTAGCGTACAATTCTGGATTGTGCTTTTTTATATCTTCTTGAGCTACATTATATTTTTTAGATAAACTGTATAAGGTTTCTTTACGTTTTACTTTATGCTTTTTAAAACCTGTTAATGTTTTAACGTCTGTAACCGTTGGAGTTGTTGTAGCTACAGTTGTTGTATTTGGAATGATTAAAACTGCATTTGTCCTAAGCTCTTTTCTAGCATCTGGATTTAAAGCTAATATTTCGGATTTTGAAACCTTGTACTTAGAGGCTATCTGCTCTATAGTTTCTCCTACTTTTACTTTATGTGTTTTGTAATTTTGCGCTTTCGCGGAAGCACAGCCAAACATGACGACTAGGGTTAAAATATATAGTACTTTTCTCATATGTTTATTATACGTTATAAATTGCGTTAGTGGTTGTAATGGCATCCTTTTTTTTGCTGCCATATATGGCAAAAAAAAGATATAATGGAAGACGCGACCCTTGTGGTAACGCCCAACTTATGTTACTCCCACTCTATTGTTGCTGGTGGTTTACTACTTATGTCGTAAACTACTCTATTAACGCCTTTTACTTTGTTTATTATATTGTTACTTGTTTTTTGTAAAAACTCATAGGGTAAATTTACCCAATCTGCAGTCATACCATCTGTACTTTCTACTGCTCTTAGTGCCACACATTTTTCGTAAGTACGCTCGTCTCCCATTACCCCTACGCTATTTACTGGTAGCAAAATTGCTCCTGCTTGCCATACTTTGTCATACAATCCTGCTTCACGTAATCCGTTTATAAATACTGCATCTACTTCTTGTAGCATACGTACTTTTTCTGCTGTGATGTCTCCTAAAATCCTAATAGCTAAGCCTGGACCTGGAAATGGATGACGTCCTAAAAGCGTTTTATCCATACCCATTGAAGCACCTACACGTCTTACTTCGTCTTTAAATAAAGCTTTTAATGGCTCTACTATTTTTAGTTTCATAAAGTCTGGTAATCCTCCAACATTATGATGACTTTTTATTGTTGCGCTTGGTCCTCCTGTTGCACTGACACTTTCTATAACATCTGGATAAATTGTGCCTTGTGCTAACCATTTTACATCTTCTATTAGGTGTGCTTCATCATCAAAAACTTCGATAAACGCATTACCTATTGCTTTACGCTTTTGTTCTGGATCACTCTTTCCTGCTAATGCATCCAAAAAGCGTGCCGAAGCATCTACTCCTTTTACGTTTAAGCCCATACCTTGGTATTGATCTAAGACTTCAGAAAACTCGTTTTTACGTAATAATCCGTTATTTACGAAGATACAATATAGGTTTTTTCCGATTGCTTTGTGTAATAACATTGCTGCTACTGAGGAATCTACTCCTCCTGACAATCCTAAAACGACTTTATCATCTCCTAATTTTGCTTTTAAATCGTCAACGGTTTCTTGCACAAATGCATTTGGTGTCCAATCTGGATTTACATTTGCAATTTTTACTAGAAAATTTTCTAATAATTGTTTCCCATCTGTACTATGGTAAACTTCTGGATGAAATTGAATAGCATACGTCGTCTCTCCTTCAATTTTATAGGCTGCATTCTGCACATCGTATGTACTTGCTAACAATACTCCATTTTTTGGAAGTACTTTTATAGTATCACTATGGCTCATCCAAACTTGACTTCCTATATGGATACCTTGCAAGAACGTTTCGGTTTCATCTACATGGCTTAGTTTTGCACGACCATATTCTCTTGTATTAGACTCTGCTACTTCACCTCCAGAAAAATGGGCTAAATATTGTGCACCATAACATACTGCTAACATTGGTTTTACACCACGAATGCCTTTTAAATCTGGATGAAAAGCATCATCAGACCTAACAGACATTGGGCTTCCTGAAAGGATTACCGCTTTATAATCGTCTAAGTTTTTTGGAATTTTGTTAAATGGAAATATCTCTGAATAGATATTAAGTTCTCTAACTCTACGTGCAATAAGTTGTGTGTATTGCGATCCGAAATCTAAAATAAGTACTTTGTCGTGTTGCATGCACAAAAATAGTAATTGCATTGGTAATTACTATTGATGATTTATGAAATTTCAACTATTTTTTTAACAATTTTTTAAAACTATTTCATAGACTCTAAAATTGCTAGTATATCCTGCTCTGTTGTATCAGGATTTATAAAACAAAAACGCGAAACTGTTTCATAGGTATCACCTGTTTTCCATTTGGTAGGTGTGACTAATGCAAATCCTTTGCTATGGTTTGTAAAGGTCCAATCTCTATAGTCATTTGGTGTCCATCCTTTACGTCTATATAATACGCAAGACAAACTTGGTTCTCTGACCAACTCTACATGATCTAAATCCTCTATTATTTTTCCAGCAATTGTTGCTAGCTCCAAACCACGCTCTACTGCTTGTTTATATCTATCTGTTCCATGAGTTGCCAAACTAAACCATAAAGGCAAACCACGTACACGTCTTGTTAATTGTATTTGATAATCAGAAGGGTTAAAACCATGTGCACCTTCATCTTTAAAAATATCTAAATATGAACCTTGTTGCGAGTGTGCTTTTTTAGCTAATTCTGGTTGTTTGTAGATTACTGCTCCACAGTCATAAGGAGAAAACATCCATTTGTGTGGATCTATAGTTATACTATCTGCTTTTTCTATTCCGTTAAATAAATGTCTTACAGAGTCTGCTGCTAAAGCACCTCCTCCATAAGCAGCATCCACATGAAACCATAAGTTTTCGGTTTCGCAAATGTTAGCAATACCTTCTAAATCGTCAACAATTCCTGCATTTGTGGTTCCTCCTGTTGCAACTACTGCAAATAAACGTTGTCTTTGGTGGTCTGTTAAATTTAAAATGGTTTGTTTTAAATCTTCGCCTCTTAAACGGTCTTCTGTATCCACTAAATGCACATCAACATCTACTACTTTAGCCATAGCTTTAATAGATGAATGAGCTCCAATAGATGTTATTATTAATCCTTTTTCTACTTTATTTTGATCGTTTAAATCTCTCCAATATTCTCTTGCTGTTACTATTGCAGATAAGTTTGCAGCAGTACCACCACTTGTAAATACACCAAATGCACCTTCTGGCAATCCTGTTAAGGATACAATCCATTTCATGGCTTCATTTTCGCAAAAAATCCCACCAGCTCCTTCCATCCAATAGGCTCCATGAATACTTGATGCTGATGTAACTAAATCAAACAAAATAGAGGCTCTGGTTGGTGATGAAGGCACAAATGCCAAGTGACGTGGATGATCGTTTTTTACATTTGCATGCATTAAATGTTGCTTCCAAAGATTAAAAGCATTTTCTCCGCCAATTCCTTTTTGGGTTACGGTTTCGCCAACTAAAGCTTTTAAAGTTGATGCTTTTTGAGGCTTCCCAATAATATCATCTGTTTTAGAGATACGATCTATTGTATACTTCATGACGTCTAGCGTCATCTCGATTAAGTTTAAATCTATTTTGTGCATGGCTTATAATTCAAGAATTAAAAATTGACCCTTTAATGGCTCTAAATTTTTAATTAAATGCGAAATTAACTCTTCTCCAAACTCTAAATACAATTCAGAGAAATTAGTATTTCGTTCTTGCAGACTTTGATTTGGAAATAATTGATTTTGAAGTGTAGTAATACGCTCTACATGATCTTTTAATTTTCTTTTTTGTGCTTTAAGTAAGCGTGCTTCAAGATATTCTAATCCTTTTATTTGCTTTTTTTCTTGAGCAGATACTGCTCCTAAAAAAGTTTTATCTGTTTGTTCTGCAAGTGTATATAACTCTTTAAACTGAGTTTTTAAATGTTTAATTTGATTAGAAAAGTTAATATCTATATTAGATATTTCTCTAACTTTTTTATTTATAAACGCATCGCGTTTTAAAAAAATATCTTTATTTGATATGTTTAGTTTTTTTAATTTATCAGCTTGTTGCTTCGTTTTTATTAATACCGAATTACGCAACAATAACATAGGAAACGTTACTTTATTAGCTTCAAAATTTGTTTTTAACTGGAACCAATAGGCTAACTCTCCTCCTCCTCCAATATAACATAGGTTTGGTAAAATTACCTCTTGGTATAAAGGACGCATAATAACATTTGGGCTAAATCTTTCTGGTGCCTCGCTTACATGTTTTTGCAACTCTGTTTTTGTCCATGTTATATTAGTGTTTAGCACTTTGTAAACGTCGTTTTCAAAAACTAAACGTTCTCTAATACCATTATCTATATAAAACAAGTTAATAGGTCTTGGGTTAACTTGTACTTTATAAGTATTATCTATTTTTTTAATTTGTTGATTTGTTTTTTCAACTGTATTAAAAGCAGTTTGATTAACCAACTCGTCTTCCATAAAAGGAACAAACAGTTGTTTTAATTCTTTTTTATTAGCGTCTAAGATGACTAACCCATAATCTGCAAATAATTGATTTGCTAAATAATGTGTGGCTTGGGCTAAATTATCATGTTTTAAATAAGCGTTTTTAAATAGCTCTTTTAATTGTTTTGCATTTTTACCTGGACCAATTTCATCTTTAAAAACATTAAATACTGCCTCTAAACCTTTTGTGGTTAACTCTCCAACTGCTCCAGAAACAGACGCATTCCATTGGATTTTTTTTCCTTTAAAATTAAAATAATTTATCTCTTCAAAATCATGATCTTCTGTAGCCATCCAATACATTGGCACAAAATTATAATCTGGATACGTTGCCTTTAATTGGTTTGCTAAATTAATTGCAGATACTATTTTAAATAAAAAATATAAAGGTTCAGTAAATAAATTAAGCTGGTGTCCAGTGGTTACTGTAAAGGTTGTATCACTTTTTAAAAGCTGAATGTTTTTTGATGTAGCTTCAGAGGTTTCAATAGTTTTATATTGCTCCTGTAAAGCATCTACTAAAGGTATTCTGTTTGAATTTGAATACGATTGCTGCTTCTCTTTAATCTGATCTTTAAAATTTTTAAGATTAGGAAACCTATTATACAACGGTTTTAATGTTTCAGCTTCAGCTAAATAATCACAAATTAATTGCGAAAAATATCCAGTGTCATGAAAAAAGATACAGTCTGTTGGCATAGTTACAAATAAATCTGATGTAAAGATAAGGTTGTTTGTCTAATTGTAAGTCTTAAAATTAACATAAATCCTTACAACAAAACACTAATTTTTAATTAACTTTATAGGATAATCCCTTAATATAATTGTAGTTATGAAGCGTTTTGTTTATTTAAATTTAAAACAATTATTAACCCTAATTATTTTATTAGGTTGTGTCTTTAGTTTTGCACAAAATACAAAAGAGTTTAAAGGTCAAGTGTTGGATAAAAACACATCCAAACCTCTTGCTTTAGCAGATTTAAGTATTAATAACTCTAACATTAGTACTATTTCAAATAACGAAGGAGAATTTACTCTAAAAGTACCCGAAAACTTATTAGACAACAGTGTAATTATTACTTATTTAGGCTATCAAAAACTAGAATTACCACTTTCTGACTTTAAACCTTCAAACACCAAAATACTTTTACAACAAGCAGCAACTGTACTTGCAGAGGTTGATATAGCTGCACCAAAAAACGCAAAAGACTTAGTCAAAAAAACGCTAGCCTTAAAAGCCGAAAATTATTATACGGAAAATGTATTTATGACTGGTTTTTATAGAGAAACTATTAAAAAAAGAAACAGAAACGCATCCTTATCTGAAGCTGTTGTTACTATAAACAAGGAATCTTATACCTCTAATAAAAACGATGGAATTACCTTAATAAAAGCAAGGAAAAACACTGACTATTCTAGATTAGACACATTAGCTTTAAAACTACAAGGTGGTCCTTTTAGTAGTTTATATACTGATATGATAAAATATCCAAAATTTATTTTTACAAATGATAACTTAGATAATTATAAGTTTTGGTTTACACGTTCTACACAAATTAATAATCGATTAGTTTACGTTATTAATTTTAAACAAAACGAAAATATTAATAGCCCAATGTATCATGGTAAACTATATATTGACGCTAATAGTTATGCTTTAACTAGTGCAGTGTATAATTTAAATGTTGACAATCGTGAAGAAGCCTCTAAGCTTTTTGTTAGAAAAAAACCTAGAAAAGCAATTGTCTATCCTACTGAAGCTTCATATAGAGTAAATTACAAAACCAAAAATGGCAAATGGCATTTTGGTTATAGTAATATTTTATTGTCTTTTAAAGTTAACTGGAAAAACCGCTTGTTTAATAGCAGGTATACTTTACAAAGCGAAATGGCAATAACAGACTGGAACATTGACCAAAACCTATTAACCAATAAACAAAACAAAAAACTAAGACCTAGCACAATATTACAAGATCAAGCGTCTGGTTTTTCTGATCCTGATTTTTGGGGAGAATACAACATCATTGAACCTGAAAAATCTATTGAAAGTGCTATTAAAAAAATTAGCAAAAACTTAAAAAAAGTATAGAACGTTTTTACTAAAACCTACTGCTGATGATTAATTATTATGTCAAAATAATTAGTGTCGTAAAAGGTTTTAAGGGTGTTATATTTTTGCTCTTCAGTAATACTATCTGCAACATTTAAAATTTTAAGATTGTGCTCATAAATGCGCCAAATAAGCTCAGAGCAGTAATGCTCTGTACTATCCTTATAATTAAAACTATGGTCAAAGGGTAAATTTTTCTTTTTATAATATGCAATTTGACGTACAATTTTTTGTTGCTTAACAGAATCTATATTTTTTAACCTTGTCACTAAAATTGTATTGTCATGAGAGTTGTGCACAAACGAGTCTATTGCTTGCAAACGCAATCCATCTTGATTGGACACACTACTAGACAATGCATGTGCTATTTTTAAGGTATCGTTTTGATTAATGACAACACCAAGGTGTGTAACGTCATAATCCTCGTCCATCATCTTTAAAATCATGGTACTTACCATACCATAACCACGACGTAAAATAATGTCGCCATTTTGGAGTTTTGCCTTTTCTGTATCGGATAGTTTATATAAAAAAGACGATTCATACGGTCTGTTTGAATCGTCTTTTAAAAATTTATATCCTAAAAAAATGACACCAATTAACAGTATTATTTTAATAGCTGTTTTTATCATTTATTCTTCTACTTCTTCAACTTCTACATCTTCATAATCATCTTCTTCCATGTCTAAATCAGGATTTCCAGTTTCTTTATCTGGTTTTCCACCCATTCCTTCTTTATCCATAGACTCTTTATTCATATCTACTAACCATTTACCATCTTTATTAACTAAATTAATAGGCATATCTTGATCTTTATCTTCTTTACTGCTTGACATTTTAACAGTACAAACAGCTTTGTCTCCATCAATTTTAGTGTCAACTACTTTAAAGTCAATATCAGCATCTCCCATTTTGTCAGCAAACTGGTCTTTTGCTCCAAATGACTCCATCATTGTTAGCATAGATTTAGTATCTGTAGTTGCATGTTTTTTAGCAGTTTCAAAATCTCCAGAATACATACTTTCTAGAAAATTAATTGTTGCTCCTTCTGGTCCACCACCACCACATGCTGTTAATACAAGAAAACATGATAGTAATACAGTTTTTAAAATTGATTTTTTCATTATTTGATTTGTTATAGTTTATGTAAATATACTTTTTTAGGCTTAAAACCCAAATTGTTTTATGTTTAGAATTATATAACAAACACAAAATTGGCTGGTTTTTAGCAACTTGACTTTGTCATTTTTTTCAGCTACCTTCGTGTAACATTCGATATAGCGAATTGAAAACTCGCCATATCTATACGTTGGCAATAATTATGAAGAGAAAATATATTTACATTTTAATTTTAGCATTAAGTTTAAATTCTTGTGAATTTTCTATTAACACAAATAAATCTCCTAAATCCGAAAAAGTTGGTTTAGGAAAAATGCCGAAAGTTGAATCTAAAACATATGAAAACATTTATATCGCTGATGAAATTTTGTGTAAAGAACAAAAACTACCTTTAACAAGATTTGCAATTGAATATCCAAATGGACTTGATGTTTCCAAACCTAAAAACGGAAGTGAACATATTGGAATAAAAAAGAAAGCAAATGGTATCATAATTGAAGATATTTCAATCGGAAATACAACAATAGTTATATCTACTCAGAAAAATTCACTTGAACTAATAGAAAATTTAGTCGCAGATTTTAAAAGGCAAAATCCTAAAATGGAAACGATTTCCATTTCAAAAAAGAAATTTAATGGAGAAATGACCTATCTCTTCGAAGGGAAATTTGACTTTTCTGGATATAAAGAACATGGTTATGATGGAATATATAAAGCAATATTTTTAATTCCAATTCCCAAAAAAAACGAAAAAATAAATGCTGTAATAATATCTTTTCTAGCTAATGAGCAATCTGAAATTAAAGAATTTTCCGATTTTTATAAAAAAGGAGTGATAGGAAATATTTATAAAACATTTAGGTATTTGGAATAATTAACTATTGCCAACACAGTATATAAAAAATTGCTATTTTCAGCTTAATCAATGTGAGTTGCTTTGTTTGCTAGCTTCTGATTTTTCCTTCGGAAAATCCTCGCACACAAATACGCAACATTTCATATACATAAACGTTACACGAAAACCCTACTTTACCACCACACCATACAAATCAAAATCTTCAGCTTCTGTGATTTTTATTGTATAATACTCTCCAGTTTTTAGATAGGTTTCAGTTGCATCAATTAGCACCTCATTATCTACGTCTGGACTATCAAACTCTGTACGACCTACAAAATAGTTACCTTCTTTACGGTCAATAACTACTTTAAATTCTTGATCTATTTTAGCTTGATTAAGCTCCCAAGAAATTTGAGATTGGATTTCCATAATTTGGTTAGCTCGATCTTGCTTTACCTCTTGTGGTACATCATCAACCAAATTAAAAGCATGTGTGTTTTCTTCGTGAGAATATGTAAAACATCCTAAACGCTCAAAACGCATATCTGTAACCCATTGTTTTAATTCTTGAAAATGTGCTTCAGTTTCTCCTGGATAACCAACAATTAATGTTGTTCTGATGGTCATTTCAGGAACTGTTTGTCTAAACTGCTGTATTAAATTTGTGGTTTTTTCTTTTGTAGTACCACGACGCATACTTTTTAATAAATCATCACTAATATGTTGTAATGGTATATCTAAATAGTTACATATTTTTGGCTCACGATTCATTATATCCAATACATCTAAAGGAAAACCTGTTGGAAAGGCATAATGCAATCTAATCCACTCAATACCTTCTACTTTAACAAGGTTTTCAAGTAACTCTGCAAGGTTTCGTTTTTTGTATAAATCTAAACCATAATAAGTTAAATCTTGAGCTATTAAAATTAATTCTTTAACACCATTTGCTGCTAATTTTTCAGCTTCGGTAACCAAATTTTCAATTGGTGTAGACTTGTGTTTTCCTCTCATTAAAGGGATAGCACAAAAACTACAAGGTCTATCACAACCTTCAGCAATTTTTAAATACGCATAGTTTTTTGGTGTTGTTGTAAGACGCTCACCAATAAGTTCGTGCTTATAATCTGCACCTAAAGCTTTAAGTAAACCTGGTAATTCTGTTGTTCCAAAATATTGATCAACATTAGGGATTTCTTTTTGTAAATCTGGTTTATATCTTTCAGATAAACAACCAGTAACAAATACTTTATCTACTTCTCCATCTTCCTTTTTTTGCATGTACTCTAAAATAGTGTTCACGCTTTCTTCCTTTGCATTATTTATAAATCCACAAGTATTAATAACTACAACATTACCTTCTTCTTCATGCACAACTTCTTTTCCGTTAGCTTTTAATTGTCCCATTAGGACTTCGCTATCGTAAACATTTTTACTACAACCTAAAGTTATAACGTTGATTTTGTTTTGCTTAAGTGTCTTAGTTCTCATACCTCAATTTTGGACTGCAAAGATACTATCTAATTTTAATATAACAGATATTAAACCATTCTGTTTTATCTTAGTCCAATAGAAAAACCTTTACTATGAAACCTATACACTTTTTTCTTAGTTTATTAATCTTGACAGGTGTTGGATGTTCTTCTAACAACGAAGATCCTGAAACAGAAATACCTAATACAGAAACTACTTATTTTCCGCCTGCAAACTCTAGTACTTGGGAGACAAAAACGACTACAGAATTAGGTTATAATGACAGTCAATTACAACCTTTATTAGATTATTTAGAAGAAAAAAACACTAAAAGTTTTATCATGCTACATAATGGTAAAATTGTTTTGGAAGAATATTTTAATGGACATGATGCAACATCTGGTTGGTATTGGGCAAGTGCTGGAAAAACATTAACGACTGCTGTTACTGGAATTGCTCAGGATAACGGTGTTTTAAATATAAATAATAAAGTGTCTGACTATTTAGGAAACGGTTGGACTAGTGCTACGCTGGAAAAAGAAAACTTAATAACTTGTAAAAACCTATTATCTATGGATTCTGGTTTGGATGACACATTAGGAGACTCTGTTGCACCAGAAAACTTACAATACATAGCAGATGCAGGCTCACGTTGGGCTTACCATAATGTTTATGTTAAGCTACAAGATGTAGTTGCACAAGCAAATAACACCACTTGGTCTACATATTTTAATCAAAAACTACGGGATCCTATTGGGATGACTGGTACATGGTTTAATCTTGGCGATTTAAGTGTCTATTGGAGTAACTCCAGAAGTATGGCTAGATTTGGTTTATTAATTGCTGCAAATGGACAATGGGAAGACACACAAATTATATCAGAATCTTTTTTAAATGAAGCGACTAATACTAGCCAAAGCATCAACCAATCTTATGGATATATGTGGTGGTTAAATGGAAAATCTAGTTTTCATTTACCACAGACACAACTTGAATTTTCTGGAGCGTTAATACCAAGTGCTCCTTCTGACATGTATGCTGCTTTAGGTAAAAATGATCAAAAAATATATATCGTACCAAGCAAACAACTGGTTATTATTAGAATGGGTGACGCTGCAAATGAAGACACTTTTGCTTTATCTGATTTTGATGATGTTTTGTGGCAAAAAATTAATGCTTTTATAAATTAAAAACATTTAATCTTCATCTTTAAAATTTCTTATAATGAGATTTCTGCCTATGCGGAAATTTTACTTAAAGAAAGAATCTACAAACTCAAACTTATTAAAGACTTGTAGATCTTCAATACCTTCTCCAACTCCAATATACTTAACAGGAATCTGAAATTGGTCACTAATACCAATTACAACTCCTCCTTTTGCTGTACCATCTAATTTTGTAACTGCTAGTGTTGTTACTTCTGTAGCTGCTGTAAACTGCTTAGCTTGCTCAAAAGCATTTTGACCTGTACTACCATCTAAAACCAATAAAACGTCATGTGGAGCATCTCCAATAACTTTTTGCATGACACGTTTTACTTTTGTCAGCTCATTCATTAAATTAATTTTATTGTGCAAACGACCTGCTGTATCAATAATTATAACATCTGCATCTTGAGACACTCCAGACTCTAAAGCATCAAAAGCAACAGAAGCTGGATCACTTCCCATATCTTGACGTACCATTGGGACATCTACACGATCTGCCCAAACTTGCAATTGGTCTATTGCTGCTGCTCTAAAAGTATCTGCAGCACCTAAAACTACTTTTAAACCTTGTTTTTTAAACTGGTAAGCTAACTTACCTATAGTGGTTGTTTTACCAACACCATTAACACCAACAACCATTAAGACGTAAGGTGTTTTACTACCATCTGCTTGTTTAGGTAATTCTGGTATAGTATACTCTGTGTCTTCTCCAGAATTGGTTTCAGACATTAAGCCTGCTATTTCTTCGCGAAGGATTTTATTAAGCTCGTCAGTTCCTAAATATTTGTCTTTTGCTACTCTAGCTTCTATACGATCAATAATTTTTAAGGTTGTATTTACACCAACATCACTTGACACTAAGACTTCTTCAAGATTATCTAATACAGCATCATCTACTTTAGATTTTCCAGCAACAGCCTTACTAAGCTTGCCTAAAAAGCTAGTACTTGATTTTTCTAAACCTTTATCTAAGGTTTCTTTTTTTTCTGAAGAGAATATTTTTTTAAAAAAACTCATTTGTTTTTTATAGTTTATTATTTGATTAGTCTATAACAATTATGAAGCCTAATTTAATTTACTGCAACATTGTCATATTTTAATACTGTAAAGTAACGCAATATTTTAAAAACAAAAAAGCCACTTTCCAAAGGAAAGTAGCTTTAAATATTATAAATAGTAAAAATTATTTCTTATTTAAGAAATCTTTTACTTGATCTGGTGCCATAATTGATTCAACAAACATGTAAGCTCCTGTTTTTGGAGACTTTACCATTTTAATTGCTTTTGACAATCTTTTAGATCCTGTTTGTAACGATGCTACTGATTTCTTAGCCATGTCTAATAGTTTTTTAGTATTCTTTTAAAAAGAATATTATTTAATTTCTTTATGAACGGTCATTTTCTTCAAGATTGGATTAAATTTCTTAATTTCCATTCTATCAGGCGTGTTCTTTTTGTTCTTAGTCGTAATATAACGAGAAGTTCCTGGTTGTCCAGACTCTTTATGCTCTGTGCATTCTAATATTACTTGTACTCTATTACCTCTCTTTGCCATAATTATTATTCTTTATCTATTGGGCAATTATTTTACAAATCCGTTAGCTTTTGCTTTTTTCAAAGCAGCAGCGATGCCTATTTTATTAATTGTCTTTAACGCTGATGTAGATATCTTTAAAGTTACCCACTTGTCTTCTTCAGGTAGAAAAAAACGTTTTTTAATTAAATTAGCATCAAATGTACGCTTTGTTCTATTCTTTGCGTGAGACACGTTGTTTCCAACCATTGCCTTCTTTCCTGTAAGCTCACAAACTCTTGACATTATCTATAACTTTAAATTGTGTTACTAAATTCGAGGTGCAAATATACTAATATTTTACTATCTGACAATAGCTAAATAATTAATTTTTAAAAATTTCTTTTTGCAGTAGTTCTAAAGCCTTATTTACGGTTTTATTTATGACACGCTCTCTATGATTTCCCATATTAAATTGGTGTGCTTCTACTCCTTTTTTTGTAGCTATAGCTATAAAAACTGTTCCTACATCTGCATCACTATCTCCTTTTGTTGGTCCTGCATTACCTGTTGTTGCTATTGCAAAATCCGATTTTAATTTTTTTCTAACATTTGTAGCCATAACTTTTGCAACTTGAGCACTAACTACTGAATATGTGTCAATTACATCTTCTGGCACTTCTAAAACATCTATTTTAGTTTGCGTAGCATAACTAATAATCGCACCTCTAAAAAACGATGATGCTCCTGCTTTTTTGGTAAATACTTCAGCTAATTTTCCGCCTGTACAACTTTCTGCAATAGCTAAGGTTTGTTTTTGTTTAGTTAATTGTGCTCCTATTATTTGCTCTAATCCTTCATTGCCTTCTTGAAATCCTGTAAATACATCTTTTATTAATGGTAGAATTTTATCTACTTGTGCATTTATTTCTTTTAGTAGAACTGCTTCATTTTCTCCTTTACCAGACAAGCGTAAACGTAATCTCCCTAAACCTGGTAAATACGCTAGTTTGATGTGTTCTGGCAACTGATCTTCTACACTTTCAATACGTTCTGCAATGACGCTTTCTCCTATTCCATACGTTAACATGGTTTTGTGTAAAATGTATGATCGTTTATATTTTTGTAATAACTGCGGAAGGACTTCCATTTCTATTAAAGCTTTCATTTCATAAGGCACACCTGGAAGCGATATAAAGGTTTTATTTCCTTTTTCCAACCACATACCTGGAGCTGTACCAAAACGATTGTTAAGCACTTTGGCTTTAGATGGTACTAATGCTTGTTTTTTATTAACCTCAGAAACGGGTTGATTGATATATTTTTTAAATAAATGCTCTACATGTCTAAAAACATCGTCGTTTTGCACTAAAGTATCATTAAAATACTCTGCTAAAGTATGCTTTGTTATATCATCTTTTGTTGGTCCTAAACCTCCAGTTATAATAATGATATCTGCATTACTTTCTGCTTCAGCAAAAGCTTTTAAAAGATGTGCTTTTTCGTCTTGAATTGATGTTATTTGATATACAGAAACACCTATGGAGTTAAGTGCTTTACCAATAAATGCTGAGTTTGTATCTACTATTTGACCGATAAGAATCTCGTCACCAATAGTAATAATTTCGGCTTGCATTATAGATTAAAATCTTGAATAATCTCGTTAGTTGCTCTATCTACTGCAGCTAAAACAATATCTAATTTACTTGTAATATCTTTATCTGTTTGCTCATGCTTTCCCCAATCTTGGACCTCTATTAAATCGTCCAAAATACCCAATTCAAACATATCTACAGTCGGTTTCATTTTATGTGCAGTCTGATAGGTTAGTAAATAGTTTTTACTTTCTACTGCTAACTTAAGTACTTTAGCATCTCCTGGCACTTCTTCTATAAATGTTGAGGCTAAAGCTAAGATAAACTCTTGGTCATTGTCTGCTAATTCGTTTAACCTATGTAATTTGTAATGTTGCTCCATTTTTTATTTAACTGTTATTGAAAATAGCTCTCTATCTTCAAGAAATCCTTTTAGCTTATCATTAGCAATAACTTTGCCAACTCCTGCTGGTGTTCCTGTAAATATAATATCTCCTATCTTTAAAGTAAAATATTTTGACACATATTCGACGATTTCGTCAATTTTCCACAACATTAAGCTTGTATTTGCGGTTTGAACCACACTTCCATTTTTTTCTAGTCTAAAATTTAGATTGTCAACGTCAGGTAATTCTGACTTATCAATCCATTGTCCAACTACAGCTGCTCCATCAAAAGATTTTGCTTTTTCCCATGGTAATCCTTTTTCTTTTAATTGCTTTTGAAGGTCTCTTGCTGTAAAATCTATACCTAACCCAATATGCTTGTAATATTTATGGGCAAACTTTTTGTCTATATGTTTTCCTAATTTATTTATTTTAATCAAAACTTCAACTTCATGATGTACATCATTAGAAAAATCTGGAATAAAAAAGGGTTGCTTTTTTAAAAGTATAGCATTATCCGACTTGATAAACACTACTGGATCTGTCGGTTTTTCGTTCTCTAATTCTTTAATGTGGTCTGTATAATTACGACCTATGCAGATTAATTTCATTTTTTTGAATTGTGAGATTATTGAACAATTATATTAACTTAATCCAACTTATTATTAAAAGCTCTCAGCTTGATTGCTGTTAATACTTTTTTAGTATATAACGGAAAGTCTGCATTTAGCAACCATCCAAAATAACCAGGTTCTTTTTCTAATACTTCTGTTACCAATTTACCTTTATGTTTTCCAAAAGAAAACACTTCTTTCTCTTCTTTATTATAAGAAATAAATCCTGCAAAATCTGCAAACTTTTTATGCACGCTAAATTCTGCTAAAAACTTTGTGTCGTTTTCAAGCTCGTCATAACGTTCTATTTGGGCTTTTAAGACTTCATAAGTTGCTAAAGTATCAGCTTCTGCTGTATGTGCGTTTTCTAAACTTTTATCGCAATAAAACTTATATGCTGCACTAAGTGTACGTTTTTCCATTTTATGAAAAATAGTTTGCACATCTACTGCAACACGATTTTTCATATCAAAATCCAAGTCAGCACGTAGCATTTCTTCTGCTAAAAGCGGAATATCAAATCTGTTTGAGTTAAAACCTGCTAAATCTGCATCTTTAATCATAGCGCTAATTTCTGGTGCTAATTGTTTAAAAGTAGGCTCATTTGCAACTCTCTCATCTGTAACACCATGTATTTCTGACACAAAAGCAGGAATTGGCATTTCTGGGTTTACCAACCATGTTTTACTTTCTTTATTTCCGTTTGGAAACACCTTTAATATAGATATCTCTACAACTCTATCTGTAGTAATATTAATTCCTGTGGTTTCTAAATCGAAAAAGCAAATGGGTTTTGTTAAGTTTAAAGACATGTATTTATTGGTATGATTTATGCAAATATAATTTTAATCTGTTACTTTTACTTTGTAAAACTTTTAAAATGATTAGAAACCTTACACTATTATTTTTTGCATTTATAACTATAAACACTTTTTCTCAGAACAACCATAAGCACGTTAAACTTTTAGAAGAAGTTAAAGGGAAACGATATGAGTTATTTATCGAGAATACAGACTCTATATCTTACGATATATTTTTAAAAGTAGATACTGAAGATTTTAGACGTAGTAGTAAGCGACCTATTTTGCAAACCATACCTGGAAAAAGCAAAAAGAAAGTTTTAACTATGGTTAAGCTTAATGAAAAACCTGGTGACTATACTTATATTTTGGTGGTTAACGAAGTCTCTTACAGCCTTGAAGTTGATAAAGATTTTGAAATCATTGACTTTAAATTAGATAAAGAGTTAAAAAACAAAAAAGTAATATTATACACCAAAGACGATTGCACTATTTGTCCAGATGCAAAGCATATTTTAAACAAAAACAAGATTAGTTATACTGAGTATAATTTGGATAAAGACTCTACCAATTACAACAAAATTATTAAAGAGTTTAAAGCTACCAAACCTAAAAGTGAGTTTAATCACATCCCAATTTTAAAAATTGAAGACCAATTATATAATGATATTAAAAGCTTGGAAGATTTTATTCAAGCTTTGAGGGATGGGTTTAATTAAGCATTATAAAAACGCATAAATATAAAATTTTTGCGTTATTTTATTGTAACAATCTAAAAATCAAAAAGATGAAACCACAACAACTAGTTTTAAGCCTCATTATTTTATTATCATTTACAACAGCAAAATCTCAAAATACAATTGAAGTCAAAAAAGGATTTTCTCCAGATATTGGAGTAGTTGTTTCTATGCTAGACGACTTAAAAGCACGTGTTACTAATAGTGTACAACATTTAGACCAAGAAGCCACAGACTTTTTACTTGACGACAAAGCAAATCGTATTGGAGCAATGATTTACCATCTTGCAGCTACTGAAAAATATTACCAAGTCTACACCATTGAAAACAGAGGATACAATAAAGAGGAAACTGAAAAATGGGGAGTTGCAATGAATTTAGGTGATAATGGACGCAAACAATTAGTTGGTAAACCAATACAGTATTATTTAGACATATGGAATGAAGTACGTAAAGAAACCTACAGGTTATTAAAAACAAAAGACGATAAGTGGTTTAATGCAAAAGTAAAAGGTAGCAACATGAATAACCATTGGGCTTGGTATCATGTTATGGAACACCAAGCAAACCATATGGGACAAATACGCATGATTGCAAAAAGGGTTAATTAAAAACAGATGAAAACAAAAAAATAATTTTTGTTTTAGTTATCTTTTTTAGTTGTAAAACTGAAAACAGAAACCCATCAAATACTCATGTTATTATAGAAAATAGCACTTCAGAGATTAAACTAAACAGACATCATTTAAATTAAAAAAACATGGGACTATTCGATTTTTTAAAATCAAAAAACAAAAAAAATAAACAAGAAATAGAAACAGATTCATTTTTTGAAGACATGAAAAAACAAATGGAATTGTTAAAAAATGAAGAAGGCACAGAATTAGAAGAATTACCTAATGGTAAAGGTGAATTTGGTTTTTCTGCTGATAACCCTATTCCATTATCTAGTATTCCAGCATCAAGAGAATACTTAGAAAAATTAGTTTATATTAAACCTGGTTCTTCTCAATATTCTTGGAAAAGAGTTGGATCTACTAGAAGTAATATAGTAAATTCTCCTGTAGACATATATAGTTTACTTGACACCGAACCTAAAGTAGTCAAGACTATTTACATATGGCCTTATAACAAAATTGACTCAAAAAAAGCTCCAGATGGTTTCGGGTTGATGGATATTTAATTTCTTTTTTAAGCTAAATTAAAAAACAAAAAAGCACAATCCAATGATTGTGCTTTTTAATATTATAAGGTTCCTTTTTCTAAAGGAATTTGGTTAAATCTCACGATTACTATCCCAAGCCTCTAAATAATCTTTAACAGCTTTTACAAACTGTCCACCTAATGCACCATTTACTACTCTGTGGTCATAACTGTGTGACATGTACATTTTGTAACGGATCCCAATAAAATCGCCTTCTGGAGTTTCAATTACTGCTGGCACTTTACGTATAGCTCCTAAAGCTAAAATACCTACTTGTGGTTGGTTTATAATTGGTGTACCCATTATACTTCCAAAAGTACCAACATTGGTTACTGTATAAGTACCACCTTGTATATCGTCTGGTACTAATTTACCATCTCTTGCACGTCCAGCTAAGTCATTAACTTGCTTAGTCATACCTACTAAATTAAGTTGATCAGCATTTTTAATAACTGGCACAATTAAATTACCATCTGGTAAAGCTGCAGCCATACCAAGGTTTATGTTTTTCTTTTTAATTATTTTATCGCCTTGTACAGAAATATTCATCATTGGATAATCGCGTAATGCTTTTGCAATCGCTTCCATAAATATTGGTGTAAAGGTTAGATTTTGACCTTCGCGTTTTGCAAAACTATCTTTTACTTTTTTACGCCAATTCCAAATATTTGTAACATCTGCTTCTATAAAACTTTGTACATGCGCACTAGTTTGAACAGACTCAACCATATGATGCGCAATTAATTTACCCATTCTGGTCATTTCTATAATCTCGTCTCCTTCAACTACATTTAAAGGTTTTTCTGCTTTTGGTTTTTCGATTTTAGCAATTGGAATTTTTGGCGCAACTTCAGTTTTAATAGGTTGACTACCTCTATTTGATAAATAAGTTACCATGTCATTTTTAGTGACACGATTGTCTTTTCCTGTTCCTGGAATTGCGTCTAATTCTGATTGAGAAATCCCTTCAGCTTTAGCCATGTTTTTCACTAAAGGCGAATAAAAACGCTCTCCATTTGAAGTAATTGGTGCTGCAGTCTCTTGTGCAGCAACTACTGTTTTTGTAACTTCTTTAACTGCAACTGGAGCCTCATCTTCTTTAACTTCTGCTTTTGGCGCTTCTGTGGTTGCGCTTCCTTCTCCTTCAATTTCAATTATTGCAATGGTTTGACCTACTTGTACTACATCATCCACGTTAAATAGTTTTTCAACTAAAACGCCATCAACTTCGCTTGGGACTTCGCTATCTACCTTGTCTGTTGCAATTTCTAAAACTGCTTCATCCATTTCAATAGTGTCTCCAACTTCTTTTAACCAAGAGGTAATTGTTGCTTCCGCAACGCTTTCTCCCATTTTTGGTAATTTAAGTTCAAATTTTGTCATATTAATAATCTACTAGTCTTTTTATTGTATTGAATTGCAAAATTAATAAAAAATCAAACATTTTACTGATTATTATCTATCATTTTGCAATCTATTAAAAGTGAAGGACTTCACCTCTATTTTTTGACGAATCACTTCCAAGCATAAAATTAGAGTTTTTTGGAATAATTCTATAGCTTATATTTTTATTTTTTTCTGAATTTGATATTGTTTCAATAATTGTTTTAAAATCTAAATAGTTTGCATCTAGTATAACTTGGGTGTTTTCTTTAACTATTGATAATTCTGAAACCCTTTGCATTGGTTTGAATAATTTCTCCTCTAAACTTGGATATACTTTATCTGACACTAAAACATAGTTTGAAACTGGCTCAATTTCCGCGAAAGCGTTATTTTTAGTATGCTTAAATAGTTTTATACCTAACCACACTATGCCATCAAAAACCAAATTGCGTTTAAAATGCTTTTTATAAAAAATTTGCATTGCTCCATAAAAACGCTTTGCATAATTAGCGTCTTTTAAAGTGCTTTCTCCTTTAAAATGAATGACTTTTATTGGTCCATAATACATATTATCAAAACCTGCTTTTACTACTTTATAGGACAAATCTATATCTTCTCCATACATAAAATAGTCTTCGTCAAATCCTCCTACTTGATTATAAATATCTTTTTTGACCATCATAAAAGCTCCAACAAATATAGGAACAATTCCTGATGAGTTTTCTTTTAAATCTGATACATAATACGACTTATCAAACCCAAATACTTTTTTAATAGCCACTTTTGGTTTAGGTATATAACGCTTACTTTCTGGTAAAAAAGCACCTTTACCATCAATTAATCTACAGGCAAAAATCCCTAAATCGTTTTTAATTTTTGAAAATTCAAATAGTTCTTCAAAAGCATTTTCTGGTACGACTGTATCTGGATTTAAGATACACAGATAGTCGCCTTTTGCTTGTTGTACTCCAATATTATTTCCTTTAGAGAAACCTACATTGTCATTATTTTGGATAAGCTTAACGTTTGGAAATTTTTCCTTGACCATTTTACAACTTTCATCCTGCGAGTTGTTATCAACCACAATAATCTCTGCCTCTAGATTTGTAATTGCTACTTCTACGCTTTGCAAACACAGCTCTAAAAAGTAGTGTACGTTATAGTTTAATATGATAATGGATAGCTTCATTTAAAACGCTTATAGTTTTAGTGAAGACTCAAACGGAATTCTGTTAATTATACTTCTACCTAAAGTAATCTCATCTGCATATTCTAATTCATCTCCAACAGATATTCCTCTAGCTATGGTTGATGTGTTAACTGCAAAGTCTTTAATTTGCTTATAGATGTAAAAATTAGTAGTATCGCCTTCCATGGTAGGGCTTAACGCAAAAATCAACTCTTTTATTTTTCCAGATTGTACTTTTTGCACTAAACTAGTAATGTTTAAATCGTGTGGACCAATGCCATCCATTGGCGAAATTTTTCCGCCTAAAACATGGTACAATCCTTTGTGTGATGCTGTATTCTCTATAGCCATAACATCTCTTACATCTTCAACCACACAAATAACATCATCCTTACGCAACGGATTTACACAAATATCACACAAATCATTATCACTAATATTATGACAGGATTTACAAAACTTTAAATCGTTAACCATATTAAGCAATGCATGACTTAAATGATGTGTATGCTCCTTTGGTTGGCGTAATAAATGTAATGCCAAACGCAATGCAGTACGTTTACCTATTCCTGGTAATTGTGAGATTTGATTAACCGCATTTTCAAGAAGTTTTGAAGAAAATTCCATAACTGCGAATTTACTATTTTGCTTTGGATTTACGAACTTTTTTTTATGCAAAGACAGTGTAGCTTAAACTTTAAACACTTATAACTCTAAGTACTTTTAACTTATTTTGTATTTTGGCAGAGCTAAACAATTACTATGACTTCTACACAGATTCTTTTATTGATTGCTGCCTATTTTGGTGTGCTAATATTAATTTCATATTTAACAGGAAAGGATGACTCTAACGAGGTGTTTTTTAAAGCTAAAAAACAGTCTCCTTGGTATGTTGTAGCTTTTGGAATGATTGGAGCTTCGCTTTCTGGAGTTACTTTTATATCTGTTCCTGGCTTAATTGAAGGTCAACAATTTGCATATATGCAAGGTGTTTTTGGTTTTTTTGTAGGTTACCTTATAGTCCTTTTAGTATTACTTCCTTTATATTACAGATTAAATGTTACCTCTATTTATCAATATTTAGAACAACGTTTTGGAACGGTTAGTTACAAAACTGGTGCTTTTTTCTTTTTATTGTCACGTGTTACAGGAGCTGCATTTAGATTGTTTTTAGTGGCTTTAGCTATGCAATATATTGTCTTTGAACAATTAGGTGTCCCATTTTGGGTAACGGTTGTAATTTCTATTTTATTAATTTGGTTGTACACTAATCGTGGTGGTATAAAAACTATTGTTTGGACAGATACATTACAGACTTTAGCGATGTTAACTTCTGTAATTGTTGCTATTATTTTAATTGTAAACAAATTAGATTGGTCTATTAGCGAAATCTTTAACAAAGAGGCTTTTAAATCAAAAAGCAAACTGTTTTATTTTGATGACCCTAATAGCAAAATCTATTTTTGGAAATATTTTATTGGAGGAATATTTATAACCATAGCAATGACAGGTTTGGATCAAGATATGATGCAAAAAAACTTAACTTGTAAAAACCCAAAAGACGCCAAAAAAAACATGTTGACTATGTCTATACTATTGGTCTTTGTTAACGTTATTTTCTTATCTCTTGGAGCACTTTTATTTATTTACTCAGAGCAGTTTGGTGTTAGTATTCCTGTTGTTGAAGGAAAAGTAAGAACCGATTTACTATTCCCAGAAATAGCTATGAATCAAGGTTTAGGTCTTGGACTACAAATTACATTTTTAATTGGTTTAATTGCTGCTGCTTATAGTAGTGCAGATAGTGCTTTAACCTCTTTAACTACATCGTTTTCAATAGATTTTTTAAACATTGAAAAACGACCAAAAGCAGAACAAAAACCGTTACGCAAAATGGTACACATTGGTGTATCACTACTTTTAATTATTGTGGTTATTATTTTTAATCAATTAGATGGTAGTGTGGTTGGAAACCTATTTAAGTTTGCAACCTTTACTTATGGTCCATTGTTAGGCTTATTTGCTTTTGGAATATTGACTAAAAAAGCTATTAAAGATAACCTTGCTTGGATTGTTGGGTTAATCTCTATTGTATTGACTTATCTAATTACACTTATACCAACATATTATGCCTATAGTCAAGGACTATCAATAGAAGATTGCACAAAATCTGCTTGGGATTGCGCATCATTATATGCTGGAAAACATTATTATAATTTCCATTGGGAAATACTTCCACTAAATGGTTTAATTACTTTTATTGGATTGTGGTTGATTAGTAAAAAATCTAATACTGATTAATAGACAACAAAACTAAAGTACAAGCTTCTTCAAAAGCAATATTATTTTCTTCTAAAACAGCATACAACTCAGGATTTTCTGTTCCTGGATTAAAGATGACACGTTTTGGTTTTAAACTAACTATATAATTATAATATTCTTTTTGTCTTGTTGGATTTAAATATAATGTAACCGTATCTAAATCTTTATAATCTTGTAATTCTGTATCAATCACTATTCCAGCTTCTTCTCCTACTCTCATACCAAATGCAACCGTTTGATGTTTATAATTAACCAATTTTCTTAAGGCCATATTACTATATCTATTAGGTTTTAATGACGCACCTAAAACCAAAGTTTTTTTACTCATATATGTTAAAATTTTAATAAAATTCAAATATACAGTAACAGATTAGCAAAAAGAACGTCTTTATAGCATAACCATATTTCATCAAATCAAATAAAACTAATCAAAAACAATGAAAAAACTACTTACCATCGTATTGCTATTGGCAGCCTTTAGCATACAAGCACAAGACAAAACAAAAGCAACACCTAAAATCGGAACCGTTACTGGTAAGGTATTAGACGCAACATTAAACCAACCCTTACCTTATGTAAACATTATTGTTAAAGACGCTAACAATAAGCTACTAACTGGAGGGATCACAAACGACAATGGTCAATTTGAGGTTAATCAAATTCCTGCAGGAACTAATACTATTAGCATCGAGTATTTAGGTTTTTTACCACAAACTAAAACTGTTACAATCTCTAAGAAAAATAAAAAAGTAGACTTAGGAACAATTAATTTAGAAGAAGCTGCTACAAGTTTAGACGAAGTAACAATAGTTGCAGAAACGTCAACTATAAAGCAAAAAGTAGACAGAAAAGTAATTACTATAGGTAAAGATCTACAAACTGCTGGAGCAACTGCTAGCGAGATTATGAACAATCTACCTTCTGTAAATGTAGACCAACAAACTGGTTCTATTAGTATGCGTGGTAACCAAAATGTACGTGTTATGGTTGATGGAAAGTTATCCAATATTCCAGCAGAACAGCTATTAAAACAAATCCCATCGACATCTATTAAAAGTGTCGAGTTAATTACAAACCCTTCTGCTAAATACAATCCAGAAGGAATGAGTGGAATTATAAATATTGTACTTCATAAAAACACAAAAATTGGTTTTAATGGAAACATTAATATAGGATTAGCGCATGATATTGAAGCTAAATTTAACAGCTCAATCGATGCCAATTACCGTAACGGAAAAGTCAATGTATATGGATCATATAGTAACAGTGTTGCTAAAAACTTTAATTTTGGAGAGATTAATAGAGTTGAGCAAGAAATTGAGCAAAAATTTGACATCCTAAATAATAACAAATCTCACTTATTTAAAATTGGTATCGACTATTATTTAAATGATAAAAACACTATTTCAGTTTTTACAAATCAAAACCTTTTTGATGGTTGGACTAACGTAAATTCTGGTATTAATTATTTAACAAATACTACTTTAAACCAATCTCAATATACTAGAAGTTTAAACGAAAACGATTCTGAGCAATACAACTTTAACTATAAACATGATTTTAATGACGAAGGTCATAATATTGAATTAGAAGTTGATCATAATTTATATGAAGGTTTAGGTAATACAAACAATTTATTTTACAGTGCGCAACGTCCTAATTTTATAGAAAATACAGATACAGACAGAAATAGCACAACATTAAACTTAGACTATACTAATCCATTATCTGAAACTGCTAAATTAGAATTAGGTGTACAAGCACGTTTTTTTGATACTAGTATTTTTTATGCATCAGATGCAAGAGAGATTAATCAATTAGGAGATTATATTCCAACAACAACCCGTTTTGATTACGCTAGAGACATCTTTTCTGCATATGTTACTTATGGCAAAACTATTGACAAATGGAGTTACCAAGCTGGACTACGTGCAGAGTCTGTAATTGTAGACTCAGAAGCCTTTAAAAAAGATTTATCGTCATTAGATGAGCTAACTATACCTTTTGAAAATGATTATTTTCAATTATACCCTTCTGCTTATATAACTTATACGCAATCGGATAAAAACTCATATCAATTAAGTTATAGTAGACGTATTGACAGACCTGGAATTGGACAAGTTAACCCATTACCAGAATGGAGCACACCTTTAGTATCTCAATTTGGAAATCAAGAATTACAACCTCAATTTACTAACTCTTTTGAAACAAATTACACAAGACAACTTAAAAAAGGAAGTATTACTGCTGGTGTGTTTTATAGAATTATAGAAGACGAAATACAACAAGCGTTGCTTATTGATAGAACTGATACTAACAGAGTGATATTTACAAATTTAAACTTTGACAACTCAACCTCTTATGGTTTAGAATTATCATCTAATTATCGTCCAACAAAATGGTGGAGCTTAAATGCAAGTTTTGATTTATACTCTCAGAAACAAAAAAGTATTGCAGAGTCTTTTGATACTAATCAAAACATTGTAGAAAACACAGTAGAAGTAGACAATGTTGCTTGGAATATTAGAGCCTTTAACAACTTTAAAGTTAGTAAAAGCTTAAGCTTTTCTGCTTTTGGAATGTATACAGGAAAAAATAAAAATATTCAATTTGAAATGAATGACATGCTTATGGTTAATTTAGGTATGCGTTACAGCTTTTTAGAAAACAAAGCTAGCTTTAGCTTAAGTTACAATGATATTTTTGATACTATGTATGCACAGTTTGATGGACAAAGACCTATAGCACAACAAGGTCAATTTAATTGGGAAAGTCAACAAATTTCAGGACGATTATCGTATCGTTTTGGAGGAGGAAAATATAGAGCCAAATCTAGAAAACGTCGTGATAATGACGAAAAGTCTGGAGGAGGATTTATGTAATATTAAATAGTATAACTTCTAGAAGTTATTTAGTAGCTATCGTACAGTTGATGGTTAGTGTTATTGTTTAGCTACTAGATAAGAAAACCCAAAGCCTGATCGACTTTGGGTTTTTGTTTTAACATATTTTTTTGTTTAACTAATCAACTATGTTAAAAACACGTTAAATATTGATAATCAACGTAATAAAACATGTTTTTATGCGTCTTAATATAAACAGACAGTAAATCGTTTTATATTTTTTATTTGAATTAGTCTTCACAAAAAAACCAACGCATTTATATAGTTTAGTTTCATGGTTAGTTAGTTAATGAAAAAGCCCAAAACAATAGTTTTGGGCTTTTTTTTATGTCGTTTTTATTTTCTTTGGTTATCTGTTACCATTTAATAATCACAGATCCCCAAGTAAAACCACTACCAAAAGCAGCTAACACTACATTGTCTCCTTCTTTAATTTTTCCTTCTTCCCAAGCTTCACATAAAGCAATTGGTATTGATGCTGCTGTTGTGTTTCCGTATTTTTGAATATTATTAAATACTTGATCATCGTTTAATCCAAATTTACGTTGTATAAATTGTGCAATACGTAAATTAGCTTGATGCGGAATTAGCATATCAATCTGGTCTTTTTCTAGCTTGTTTTGGGCTAAACCTTCCATAATGACTTCACTAAAACGTACTACTGCATTTTTAAAAACAAATTGTCCGTTCATATGCGGAAAGTAACTCTCGTCATTAGGATCGTTATCTTCTATAATATCATTTACCCAACGTTTACCCATTCCTGGCGCAATTAAAACTAGCTCTTCCGCATGTTCTCCTTGACTATGTAAATGGGTAGATAAAAGACCTTTATCTGTATTTTCTTCTCTTGTTAAAACAGCTGCTCCTGCTCCATCACCAAAAATGACAGATACTCCACGTCCTCTTGTGGTTTTATCTAAACCATGAGAGTGTAATTCGCTACCAATAACCAATATATTTTTATACATACCAGTTTTAATAAAGTTATCTGCAACTGAAATAGCATATACAAAACCAGAACATTGGTTACGTACATCTAAAGCTCCAACTGTTTTAATATCTAAAGCATGTTGTACTTGTACTCCTGGTCCAGGAAAATACATATCAGGACTTAAGGTTGCAAAAACAATAAAATCTATATCGTCTTTATCTATTCCTGCACGCTCTATTGCTTGTTTGGCAGCTTTCACTCCCATTGTTGCAGTCGTATCTCCAGACCCTTTTTTTACCCAACGTCTTTCTTTTATACCAGTACGCTCTGTAATCCATTCGTCATTAGTATCCATTAATTTGGATAAATCCTCATTAGTGACAATGTTGTCAGGTACATACTTACCTAAACCTATTATTTTTGAATTATACATATCTGTTTTGTGTTTAGTATTATCAATATAGCGATTAATGATTATGCAATTTAACCATTATTACATTTTTGTTAAAACTTTAAACCACTAATTAAAAAAAAAATAAAAAAACGCACTTAATAAAAGTGCGTTTAAAACAAGAATTGAAATAAATTAACTAAATCTATAACTTCAAATCCTTATCATTTTTTTCAACTGGTGGTAAATATTTTTCAACAGTTTCTGGGTTTAAAAGAGTTTCTTTAGGAATATAATTCCTGAAATTCAATTTAAAAATACCTTCTTTTGGTATTGGTACCCAATTGTTTTTTAAACCTTCTGGTTCTTCAGATTGAAGGTATACTGTTAAACTACCATCATCGTTATATTTAAGCCCTTCACTTCTATCGCTTACTGCATAATGATAATCCTCTCTTGGCACTAAGTTATATTCTGCATCATAAGCCACAATAGACCAAAATGCTTTTGCTTGGTGTAATTGGTCTTTACTAAAATTAATAACGTATTTATTACTTCCTAATAATGGATCTCCAGCCTTGTCATAATACGTGTGAAAATATTGACATTGATCTGCATCATGCACCACAAAACCTTGTACAGCACCTTCTGCTCTTGCCATAATATCTCCATTATACGAACCTCCAACATGATCTATATTCCAGTTAGAAGATGACTTATAACCTCTGGTTCTTGCTTTCCAAGACAAAATTTCTTTTGCTTTTGGTAATGCTGCCAACAACCCTTCTTTTATTGAAGAATCTAACTCGTTAAAATCTACTTTTTCATCTTTATCAATTCCTAATTGTTTCATTAAAAACCAAAAATGAGTATCGTTTTTAAGATCTGGATATGCTCTTACATATTTTAGCATACTATTATAAAACTCGATTCCTTTTGGCATTTTTTCTTTAGCCAATACTGGATAATTATCTTTTTTCTTACCTAAAAAAGCATCTAAAGATTGCATCTTAAATTGATCTTGTAATGCGACTACTTTTTTAGTATCTCCTTTTTCTGTGGTATTTAAAATTCGTAATACTAAAAAACCAATATCTGTTGTCATTTTAATAACCTTTGAAATATTAGCAGGTTTTTTTCCTGTCCAATCAGGTTTTACCAATAGATAATTACCTTCATAATCTTCTTTATTAGTTCCTCCAAAATAATGCACATTTTCTAAATAAGCATCTGTAATTTGCACACTATAATAGCGTTCTACTTTAGGTACAGTAAACACTACAGGTCCTTCACTTACATCTATAAATGCTGGCGAGTATTGTGTATCGACATTTGGTGTTACACCTGTTTGTAAATGATGATTTGTAAGCAACCTTAAATGAACCAACTCGTTAAGATTAACTCCATCATTAGCATTTTTAGAAAACATTGGTCTATTAGCCTTAATTGCTTTATCCACCATTGCAGAAAATTTATTTCTAAATAGCATCTCTCTAACCACAGGAATACTATAAATATAAGATTGAATTCCTATATTTTCTCCTAATTGTCGTTTTGCTTCATTATCTAAAGCTTTTACTTCTTCAATTGATACAGCAGATGTACTCCTTACTTTTTCAACCTGAGGTGTCGATTTAGTTTCTAATTCTGGCGTTGCGTTTTCTTTACATTGAAAACATAAAATTGCTAATCCTGCTACTGCAATGTGTTTTACTATTTTTTTCATTATTTTAAATTGATTAGAACCATCCCTTTACTAATTCGTTTTTTAAGAATCTTAAAATGCCAATGGTTGGACTATAATTTGGTTTTAGTGGTTTGTTTTTAGCTAATTGATGGATTTGATAATCGTAAAATCCAGCTTCGGCAAAATCTGCCATTTGTTTTATTTTAAAATTGAATTTAGCATCACTGATACGTTCTGAATCTCTATTAACAAAAGACGATGGAAAGCTTTGGTCTGCTAAAAAAGGTCTTGCAAAACCTATCATTTCTAATTCATTATTATCTAAAACTTGTTCGCAAAAATCAATGGTTCTAAATCCACCAGTTACCATTAATGGTATTTTTGTGACACGTCTTATCTTTTCAGCAAAATCCATAAAATAAGCTTCACGTTTTCTTGTAGATTCACGCTCGCTCCTTTTTGTTAAAAACACAATATTCTCGTAAGTTCCTCCAGAAATTTCTAACAAATCTATTTTTAATTCGTGTAATTTTTCAATTACATAAAGTGCATCTTCTTCATTAAAACCACCTCTTTGAAAATCTGCGGAATTCAATTTTACTGCAATAGGAAAATCTGCTCCAACTGCTTGTCTAGTTTTTTTAATTATTTCGAATAAAACCCTTGAACGATTTTCAATACTTCCTCCATACTGATCTGTTCTTAAATTGGTTTTTGGAGATAAAAATTGACTTATTAAGTAACCATGTGCTCCATGTATTTGCACACCAGTAAATCCTCCTTTTTTACAAATAGAAGCAGTAGTAACAAACCGTTTAATAACGTCTTCTATTTGTGCTTCTGTCATTGCTTTTGGCTTTGCAAACAACATCATTTTTTTTAACTGAACAGCTGATGGTGCAATAGGTTTAAATGTAGAAAAAATAGTAGACTGTCTTCCTGCATGACTTATTTGTGCCCAAAGATGATTACCATTTCTGGTACCTTCTTTAGTCATTTCTTGCATGGCTTTTAATCCGCTTTCATCTTCTACAACTATGTTTCCAGACGCTTCTTTAAAGCGTTTGTCTACCATTACATTTCCTGTTATAAGCAATCCTGCTCCAGTATCTGACCATTTACCATACAAATGGCTAAGTTTAGCATTTGCATAATGGTTTTTACCTGCTAAACGTTCTGTCATTGCTGCTTTTGCTATCCTGTTTTTTAAGACAGTTCCACAAGGCAGTGTTAAGGATTGTAATAATGAAGATTCTTTTTTAAATAACGTCATTTTAAGCTTTATTTGGTATGTTGCTCATTGCATATTCTGAAATGGCAGTTATGGATAATGATGGATTTACTCCTGGATTTGCTGATATCATCGATCCATCACAAACCATCATATTTTTATATCCAAAAACATTACAGTTTTTATCGATTACACCTTCTTTATTATCTTTTCCCATGACAGATCCACCCAAAATATGAGCAGTTGTTGGTGTACCTAACAAAGCATCTGTAAAGTTTGCATACGGAATTCCTTTTACCATTTTACCAAAACGCTTCCCGATATCTAATGCCTCAGGTATAAATGCGTTTGGTTTTTTACCTTCTTCGGTTACAGATTTCATTCTGGTAAACTTGCCTTTTTTTATTTGTAATGTGCTATCTAAAGTTTGCATAAACAACAATACTGTTGTTCGTTTTGCATAATTTTTTGCAAATATGGTTTTTATTAACTTTAAAGGTTGTTTTAAAATTAGTCCAAAGATTCCTAAAATTCTAAATAAAGCAAACCTATTATGTATTGTAGGAATTGTTAAGGCTCTAAAAAAACCAGACCCTTCTCCATATCGTACAGGCTCTAAATGGCTATTTTCATCTGTATGTAGAATAGAACCAATTGCTAACCCTTTAGAAAAATCTTTATGGTTTTTTTCTGTCGAAGTCAATAACATTATGGACTCGTTATTTGTCCTTACATTACTACCTACACGATCTGACAAATTTGGTAATGATGACTTTTTTAATTCTAACAACAAAGGAACAGTACCCATAACTCCTCCAGAAAAAATAACTCCTTTGGTTGTTACGGTTTCCTTTTTACGTTTCCCTATTTTATTTTTATATGAAATAGTATAACCTTCAGATCCATCTGCATTACCAATTGGAGAGACATCGTATACTTCTTTTTCTGCTATAATTTTTGCTCCTAACTGCTGCGCTAAATACAAGTAATTTTTGTCTAATGTGTTTTTAGAATTATATCTACAACCTGTCATACAAGCACCACAATGCACACAACCCGTTCTGTCTGGTCCTTTACCGTCAAAATAAGGGTCTTTTACTGTACGACCTGCTTCACCAAAATACACACCTACTTTAGCAGCTTCAAAATAATCTTCTTTTCCAATATCTTTTGCTAATTGTTTTACAACTAAATCTGCAGCATCTAATTTTGGGTTTTTAACAGCTCCAAGCATTTTATAGGCAGTATCATAAAAAGGTTTTAAAGTGGTATGCCAAGTATTTAAACTTGCCCAACTACCAGACTTAAAAAACTCTTCTTTTGGGATAGGTAATGTGTTAGCATAGGTTAAAGAACCACCACCAACACCAACACCAGAAAGTACTGTAACATGATTAAGAAAAGTCATTTTAAAAAACCCATGCAAACCACCTTGAGGTAGCCATAACCATTTTTTTAAATTCCAATTAGTTTTAGGAAAATCTTCTGATTTAAACCATTTACCTTTTTCTATAACTAATACTTTATAGCCTTTTTCGCTTAAACGTAATGCGCTAACAGAACCTCCAAAACCACTACCAATAATAATATAATCGTATTCTAATTGAGTCATATTAAATAAATAAAAAAGGAATAGGATAAAGCCTATTCCTTTTTAAAATTAGCGCTATTAATCAATGTGAACTGTTAATTTTCCTAAAATTAATCGTCCAACATATGGTGCATTAGTTATAGGTCTGTAATCTTGATCAAATGCATTTGTTACAGATAAGTTAAACTTATAATTATCATTAAACTTATATCCTAAACTAACATCAACCACTGTTGAAGCATCGTTAGTTCCTGTCCAAGAAGAACCATTAACAGATTCAAACTCGCTTCTGTAACGTGCTGCTACATTTGCAGAAAACCCTGTTTCTGGTAAATAATCCACACCAAATTTTGCCTTTAAATCTGGAACATTTAATGCAAATGGCACTTTTTGATCGCTTCCTAATATATTAATCTCTTCCCAATAGTTTTTACTAATCCAAGAAGCATTTCCAAATAAAGACACATCATCTGTTAAAGCATAATCTAAACCTAAATCTACTCCAAAATAATCTACAGATTCGATATTAAAAAATGTAAGGTCAATAACATTATTTGGCGACTGATCTGCTGTTAAAAAACCTACAACAGCAGTAGAACCATCAGCGTTTAAAGTTAATGTTTCTAATCCTGCTTGAAATGTCTGAGCAATAGTTGCTCCATTTGGAAGAATAATACCTGAATTATCAACAGCTGCAATTGCATCATGTAAATCTTGTCCTGCTGTAGCATATCCAATTAATGGAGACGATTGTACAGTAGCAGTTAAATTCTTTTCTCTTTTATTGTAATACGCATCAACTGTAACTCTTAACTTATCTGTAACACGTCCATTATAACCAATTTCAAATTGGTTAGATATAGACGGTTCCAATTTACCTCTTTCTAAAACTGGTCCAAAAGCTGTAGGACTTGTTGTTGATCCTGAAGCTGCTATTTGTGGTAACAATGAATTTATATAAGGCTCTAAAGGAGATCCTGCAAAATTCTGCGCTACCACTTGATACAATCCTGCTATTGGTAATTCACTTGGCACTGCTCCTAAACCACCACCTAAAATATACGCATTTCCGTCGCTATACGTTAGTTCATCAGCACCACCATTTAACCAAACAGGAACTGTTCCTCCAATAGCTGCACCAACTTGAAAGTCTGTAAATAAGTTTAAGGCAACTGGTGCTCCTGTAGAATGGTTATATGTTGCTCTAAAAGTATGGTTTTCATCATGCTTATAAACAACTCCTAATCTTGGAGAAAATGATGTATGTTCTAATGCCTCAAACCTGTCTACTCTACCAGCAGCAATTAAATCTACTTTATCTGTAGCTTTATATTTACCTTGTAAGTAAGCTCCATATATTGTATAATCATCATCGTCTTCAAATCTTCCATAAAGAGACCCTTTAGAATCTGTTATATTTAATCTATAATCTGTACCAACAGTTAGGTCTAATTTATTATCTAACACATCAAAGTTATATTGCATTTGCCCTTCGTATTGGCTAATATCATTATATTGTGTTGTTCCTGTAGGATATAACCATGTGTCATCTCCACCAATTTGCTTAGACCAAAAAGCTTGAGCAAAAAAACCGCCAGATTGTAATCTTATCTGAGCAAAAGGTCTTGGTAACTCAGAGTATCCTTCACCTTGACCAACTCTAATTAATCCTTCAGACTTACTATATCCTCCTGTACCAACAAGTGTTGTTTTATCACTAATCTTATATTCTAATGTTCCTGTAAAACCATAACTTTTAGTATCATAATCTGGAATTTCAGAGATCCCTAGATTTTCTCCTGTTACAGAACTAAATATTTGAGTTGCATCATCAGAAATACGTGCTAACCCTTCTGGATCATCAATTTCAAAATCTTCTGCACTTCTTACAAAACCAGTAACTTTAAAACCTAATTTTTCGTTTTTAGAAACTTCAGCATATCTAAATGCAGCTTGCACTTGTTGTTGATTACCTAATCCTAAACTAAACGTTAATCCTTGTTTTTTAAATGGACTTTTAGAAATAAAGTGAACAACTCCTGCTTCTACTCCTGGACCATACAATGCACTTCCAGGTCCTTTTATAACCTCAACACGATCTAAATCTATCGCATCCACTGGGTTTTGACCATATTGATTTGCACCTAAACTTGGAATAGAGACATTTCTGTAATCTGCAATAACAAACGTTTCTGTTTGAAATGCTGTAGATTTTCCTCTAAGGTTAATTTTACCTTCTCCTACACCATATTGAGCAACATCAACACCTGTCAAGTTTTTTAATCCCATAACTGGGTTAGCTGTAGAATAGGCTTCCATTTTTTTGGAGGTTAAAACACTTACTGCTGCAGGTGCTTCTTGTATTTTTTCGCGTTTTCTAGACGCAGAAATAATAACTTCATCTAAAGTATTATCATCATTTAACACAATACTTAGTGTTTGATTTGATTTTGTGACCTGTACAGACTTTGTTTCAAATCCAACACTACTTACTTTTAAAGTAAATGGTGGCTTTTCTGAAGTTGACAATGTAAAATTACCATCAAAATCTGATGCTACTCCAGTAGTAGTCCCATCAATAACAATATTTGCGCTTGGTAATGGTATACCACTAGCGTCTGTTACATTTCCGTTAACAACGGTTTGCGCAAAAGATTGCACACCAAACAACAGTATAAATAACAGTGCTGCTTTTTTTAATTTAATAATTTTTGTTTTCATAAATAATACTATTTAGGTTGAGTTAGTTAGTTAGTTAATTTTTAAACATATCAAAAAAGCTTTTAAAAGCTAGAAGAGTTCCTTTTTTAAAATCTATTTTTCCAGAAAAGTAGCTACCTAATCCACCATCGACTCCTGCTGCTAATCTTTTCCAATTCTCGGATTCCATTTCAATTTCTATATCTGCACCTTCAATTTTAAAAGCTTGGATCTCTGCAACTCCTTGTCTAACTTGCACAGACCAATACTCTTCTACATCTGGAAAATAAAAATTTACTTTTTTATTTTGATCCAGACTTTTTTCTGGAATTAAATTAACAGACATTCCGTCAAAAATAGATTTTAGTGTTAATTGTTTTGCAACCTCAGCAGTTGCTGGTTGGTTTTTAATTTCTAGCCCTTTTAATTCTAACGCGCTTGTTAAATAGTAATGTCTCGCGTTTGGATTAGAATTGGTTTCGCCTAGCTTTATTAAACAATCATATCTAAGCGTTTTTGCCTTTTGATCGTCTTTATTCAGTTGTAATAGGTAGTCTGTTAACTCTAAAGCCCATTGGTATTCTTTATCATTAAATGCATGAGTTGCTTTATCGGATAAAGCAGTGTGACCTCCTACTAATTCTGCCATTTTTTCGGCTTTATCTTTAACAGCTAAAGGTAAAAGCGTGGATGGATTACCATCAAAAAATCCTAAATAACCATTAAAAACAGATTTTACTGACCAATTAACTTTACCATAAAACTCTTGTAAATATGGCGATTTTGCTAAATGTTCTGGCAAAGTAATTTTCTCTGCAATTTCATCAGGCATTAATCCTAAGTTAATATTCCTAATGGTTTGGTCATGTACAAACTGGATAGCATCACGATAATCTGTAAGTATGGTTTGCACACTATCCTTATCAGTAATTGGCTTGGTATGACTTGGTATAACAATTTCTGGATTTAGATAACGCATCTTATCTATACTTGCAGACCATTTTTTTATATCTCTGTAAGATGTACCTCTAATGGTATATAAATTAGGAAAAGTTTTATAGATATTATCTCCAGACAAAAGTATTTTCTTGTTTTCTAACCAAACAAATAATTGGTCGTCTGTTTCTCCTGGTGCATGTACCAGTTTCATTTTTATACCAGCCTCTTCAATATTAAGTTCTTTATCAAAAACATGTGTTGGTTTTAAAACACCCCAACTTACTTCTTCGTCTAATTTTAAAAAAGGTCCAATTCCAGCATTAACTAAAGCGTCTTCATCTAATAAATTACCAAACATTCTGTAACTACGTTTTGTAATGATTGGTCTAATAACATTAACCAATTTTTCAATATGTAGTTGGGTAGTTTCGTGTGCGTAAATTTTTGGATTATCACTTCCAGCCATCGTTTTAGCTCCAAACGTATGGTCTGGATGAAAATGTGTGTATATTATAGCAACAACTGGTTTATCTGTAATTTTCGCAAAAGCAGCTTTAACTTTAGTTGCTGTATTTGTAGATTCCATACAGTCTACAATCACAACACCATCTGTCCCTTCTATTAAAATAGAGTTAGCCAATCCAAAGCCAATTGCAACATATATATTATCAGAAACTTTAATTATTTGCTCTTCAAACTCTTCTGAATGTTCTTTTAAATCTTGTGTAGAATTAACTTTTGATTCAAAATGAACTTTGTTTTGACCATCTTTTCCGCATGACACTATAGCCAAAGCCATAAAAAACAATCCCAAATATGCTATTAACTTGTTGATACTCACCATTAATTTGTTTTATTGAGGATTTTATAAAAAACATATGGTTTTATTATAAAATTCCTAATAATTGATGGTGAAATATATGAATTGTAAATTCTAAAAAAATTTACAATTGTTAAGATTTATTTTTTTTCTAACTTTCTTTTCATAATTCTAGATAAAGACACAGGTGTGATTCCTAAATAATTAGCAATATCTTTATGATAAACCGTTTTAAAAAACTGAGGACTTTTTTGAAGTAAATCCTCATAACGATCTTCTGGCATTTTATTTATCATAGACTCTATCCTATAGGTTAGTGTCTGTACAATCTCTTTATAAGCAGATAAATAAAATTTTAAAATGGTTGGATTTTTTAAAGCCAAACTCTCTAAATCATTAAACTCAAAAACTAAAAGTTCGGTTTCTCCAATAGCCTCAAAAGTATATTTAGACACTTCTTCATTAAACAAGGCATTTGGCGCACCCATAAATGTATAAGTAGGTCTTAGAAAAATATTTTTTTCTACTCCTTTATTATTGATTAAATACCCTCTAATGGTACCTTTTAAAATAAAAAAGGCTTTTGTCCCTTTTTTATTTGACTTAATAATTGCCTCCTTATTTTTAAGAACAACAAGGTTACATATTTTTAAAAAAGCATTAATGTCTTCATCCTCTGCACCTAAAATTAAGCTTTTAAGTAATGGTATTAATGATTTTATATTGTTTTCCATAGTCAAAATAAAGGTACAAAATAATATAGTTTTAAATGCCATCTTGTCACCTTTAATTAATTGGCATTTTTGTTGACTATTACAAAAACAGAAATTAATAATAGATTTTTTCGCTTTAGCGGAAATAACAAAAAATAAATTATAAAATCATGGCAAAAGGAAGTATTAATGTTTCGGTTGAAAACATTTTCCCGTTAATCAAGAAATTTTTATACAGTGATCACGAAATATTTTTACGTGAGCTAATTAGTAATGGTACAGATGCGACCTTAAAATTAAAGCATTTAGCAAGTATTGGAGAATCTAAATCTGAATACGGAAACCCAATTATTGAAATTAAAATAGATAAGGAAGGTAAAAAACTCCATATTATCGACCAAGGTTTAGGTATGACAGCAGACGAGGTTGAAAAATATATCAACCAAGTGGCATTTTCTGGAGCTGAGGAGTTTTTAGATCAATATAAAGACAGTGCAAAAGATTCTGGAATAATAGGACATTTTGGTCTTGGATTTTACTCGGCTTTTATGGTTGCAGAAAAGGTAGAAATTATCACAAAATCTCATAAAGAAGATACTGTTGCTGCACATTGGACTTGTGATGGTAGCCCAGAGTTTACTTTAGAAGCACATGACAAAACAGATAGAGGAACAGAAATTATCCTTCATATTGCAGAAGACTCGACAGAGTTTTTAGAAGACGCTCGTATTAGTAGCTTATTAAGTAAGTATAACAAGTTTATGCCTATTCCAATTAAATTTGGAACAAAAACAGAAACACTTCCTAAACCGGAAGGTGCTAAAGAAGAAGATGCTGCTCCAACACAAGAAGTAGATAATATTATAAACAACCCTAATCCTGCTTGGACAAAACAACCAACAGAATTAGAGGATGAAAACTACAAAAGTTTTTACAGAGAGTTATATCCTTCGCAATTTGAAGATCCATTATTTCATATTCATTTAAATGTTGACTATCCTTTTAACTTAACAGGTATCTTATATTTCCCAAAGATGACTCAGGATATGTCTATGCAAAAGGACAAAATTCAACTCTATCAAAACCAAGTATTCGTAACAGATAATGTAGAAGGTATTGTACCAGAGTTTTTAACTATGCTACGTGGTGTTATAGATAGTCCAGATATACCTTTAAACGTATCACGTAGTTATTTGCAAGCAGATGGAGCAGTTAAAAAAATTAGCTCTTACATCTCTCGTAAAGTAGCAGACAAATTAAAATCGTTGTTTAATAACAATCGCGAGGATTTTGAAGCTAAATGGAATGATATTAAGATCGTGATTGAATACGGAATGCTATCTGAAGACAAGTTTTTTGAAAAAGCAGACGCGTTTGCATTATATCCAACAGTAGATGGTAAACACTATACTTATGAAGAGTTATATAACAAAATTAAAGCTAATCAAACAGATAAAGATGGTAAGCTAGTTATACTATATGCAAGTAATGAAGACAGCCAACACAGTTATATTGAAGCTGCAAAAGCTAAAGGTTATGAGGTGTTATTATTAGACAGTCCTATTGTTTCGCATTTAATGCAAAAATTAGAAAGCACTAAGGAAAACATATCATTTGCACGTGTAGATGCAGATTCTGTTGAAAAATTAATTGCAAAAGAAGACACTGCAATTTCTAAGTTAGACGAAGAACAAACTAAAGCTTTAGACGAAGTTTTAAAATCTGTAATCCCTTCAGAAAAATTTACAGTACAATTAGACGCATTAGATAGTAATGCTACACCATTTATGATTACTCAACCAGAATTTATGCGTCGTATGAAAGAGATGCAAGCGTCTGGTGGTGGAGGCGGAATGCAAATGTTTGGTAATATGCCAGAAATTTACAACTTGATTGTAAACACTAATTCTGATTTGGTTAATGAGATTTTAAATACCAAGACTAAGAAAAAACAAGAACGTTTAATTACACAAAGTTTAGATTTAGCACGTTTATCTCAAGGCTTACTAAAAGGTAAAGAGTTAAGTGACTTTATAAACCGTAGTTACGATTTATTAAAATAAACGCAGCTGAATTCCTTTAAAAAAAAGGAATCTCTATCCTAAGATTATTTTTTCGCTTAAGCGGAAATTAAAAAACCACCTATTTTAGGTGGTTTTTTAATACAACGTTATCCATTCAACTAATATTTAACATAAAACGTCGACGCTATATAACTGTTAACCAATATTTTAATATCTTTTAGAGACCAAATAACCAACCCATGTCTAAAAAACCAATAGATATTAAAACTATTTTTAAAGGTCTTCAATTTTCTAAACAAGAAACGGTTTTAGTAGAAGGACTTTTTACAAAAGAAATTTATAAAAAAGGCGATATTATATTACAGCCTGATGACGTTGTACACTTTGAGTATTTTATAAAAGAAGGGTGTTTACGATCATTTTACATAGATAAACAAGGAAAAGAACATACCGTACAGTTTGGGGTAAAAGATTGGTGGATTAGCGATTATACAGCCTATTTCTCTACTGCTAAATCCATAATGCATATAGAAGTACTTCAAGATGCTATAGTCTACAAATTATCATTAAAAGATAAAAAGTTGCTATACCAAAAGGCACCAAGTACAGAAAGCTATTCTATAAAAAAATTAGAGCGTGCTTTTGCAGCATTTCAAAAACGTATTTTATCTAACCTATCAGAGACAGCTACAGAGCGCTATATTAATTTTAAACGCACATATCCAAACATAGAGTCTCAAGTTAAAAACTATCACATAGCCTCTTTTTTAGGTATTACCACACAAAGTCTAAGCAGAATCCGTAAAAAAATTAGCCAAACATTAAATTAGTTACCATACATCAATTTTTTCTAGATATCAAAGCAGTAATTTTGCCACAACTTCCCTTAAAAGTTAATTGATAGCTAGAAAAAGTGTGGACCAAATAGGGCTCACACTTTTTTATTTTTATGTTGTTATTATAAGTATTTCACCTTACACAATACAAGTATAAACAAAGAATCATATCCTAAAAATAATTTTTCGCTTAAGCGGAAATTAAAAAACCTATAAAAACTACTACCTTCGTTTTATAAAGTAATAAACAATTTTAAAACCTATTCTTAAGTCATGATTAAACTAAAACAGTATTTCTTAACTATCATTTCAGTAACATTATTAACTTTAATGTCATCTTGTGGTGCAATAGTAAAAGGACAAGCTAACAAACATATAACTGAAGAGAAAGGTGCTATTCCACCACAATTTGGACAAGATAAAACAACCGTTTTATTTCTTTTACATCATAAAAGTTATAATAAGTATTTAAAGAAAAATGTTAAAAAAATATACAACGGAAAACACCTTTTTATCACACCAGAGCAATTAGCTTCTAACAGTAAATATCAAGATACTGAATCCTATAGATTTGTTTTTGATTACGATTATATTACATACGACTATGTTAATAATGACTTAGAGACCAAATATGGTAAAGTAAAAAAGTTTAATGTATTAGACAGAAAAGACGACAAAAGATATGTAGCTAAAATGACTTCTGGTTTATGGAGCAAACTTCAAAAAGTATATCTAAAAAAATTAAACGAAAAAAGACTATCGTTTAAAAACTAAAAAAATATCGCTTTCGCAGAAATCAAAAACCACCTAGTTATAGGTGGTTTTTTTATGTTCACGAAAAAAATAATACATTTTATTAAAATGTATTTAAAAAAAATGTATATTTGTCATATGTATAGCAAAGAACTCACAAAAGGAACATTACAACCCATCATTTTAAAGCTATTAAGTCAGCATGATAAAATGTATGGATATGAAATTACCCAAAAGGTAAAAGAACTAACAAAAGGTAAAATAGACATCTCTGAAGGTGCTCTCTACCCTATTTTACACAAGCTAGAAAGTAAAAATGTGTTAGAAACAGAAAAAGTTTATATAGGCAAACGTGTACGTAAATACTATTCTGTAACAAAATCTGGTAAACAAGTTATTGCAGACCAAACCAACCAGATTAATGATTTTATAAAAACCCTGTCGCTAATATTTAACCCTAAACCAACTGCAAAATGAGACTAACAGACCAACAGGTAGACTACATTTCAAACAATTTAAAGTTGTATGGTTTAAAAAATCAAGATTTAAAAGAAGACATTTTAGATCATATATGTAGTTATATAGAACAAGCAGAAGACATCACTTTTGATCAAGCCTACAAAAACGCTATCCAGCAATTTGGTGGTTATTTACACATTAATCAAATACAAAGAGAAACCAATGCACAACTGTATTTTAAGTCCTCTAAAAACCGAAAAAGATTACTCTCCATTTTACAGCTTATAACAGCAATGCTTATAGCTACTGGTAGTCTATTTAAAATCATGCATTGGCCTTATGCTACTGTGCTAATTTTTATAGGGTTTATTTGTTTAATACTACTAACCTTACCATTGTATTTTTACAATAAACACAAAGACCAATCACTTAAATATCAATATTAATATTAACATTAAAATCAATCAAAAAATGAAAAAATCAGTTTATGTTTTAGGCTTTTTAGCCATCTTTACCTTAAGTACAGCATCATTATTTAAAATCATGCATTGGCCTTATGCAGGCATCTTAATTTTTATAGGGTTTATACTTTTTAATTTTGGGTTTTTACCAACCTTGTTTTATAAACTTTACAAAAAGGATGTTGCAACAAGCTAAAGTGCCACACTTATTAATATTACATTTTAAGATTATTTTTTCGTTTAAGCGAAAATCAAAAAATCACCTTTTTAGGTGGTTTTTTTGTTTGTAATAAAAAAAACATACATTTATAAAAACCATACTTATGAAAAAAATAGTTTTTCTCCTTTTTATTGTTGCTTTTAGTGCTACTGCACAAAAAAAACAAAAAGTAGACAAAAGTCATGTTTATAATTATTCCGAAACATTACAATTTAGCATTCAAAAAATCACCAAAGCCAGAACCTCTAACAGAGGAAACGTAACGTATGTTGCAAAAAAAGGAACCCGTTTTATATCCATCATGTTTAAGTTTGAAAACAAATCTTCCAAAGAGCAGGTAATAGATTTTGAAAAAATACTGTTGTATGACAAAAACCTAAACCTTATCAATATAGATTTTGTAGTTAAAGCCTTAAAAATGACCTCTAGATATGACAGATACCAGCAAAAATTAAAAGCGAAGAAAAAAGGAACTTATTTTGTTGAGTTTGCTGCCTCAATCCCAAAAAACGATAAGATTAAAACTTTAAATATTAATGGTCAAATTATAGATATTGTTTATAAGTAACCTATTTTACAAGTCTTAATACCAATAAAAAACCACCTTTTAGGTGGTTTTTTTGTGCTTTATTTTACCGTTTACGGAAACCCGCAAAATATATTAATTGAGCTGTTGTAAATTGTTTTTTGTTAAATAAAATTATGTGTTTATCATAGTATCATGGAAACAACAAATTTTCTTTATCTAAAATTTATTAAAAAAATAAAATTATGACTAAATCAAACCGAATGAAAAACGCGCCAAGTAAAACAAGAAATAAATCTGGAGGAGGAAGAAATAATAATCCACCAAAAACATCCAGTAGAAACTTATCTAATTCAAAAAGAAATTCTAAAAAATAACTGGTTTATGGTTTACCATAAAACAAGTATTTTTATGTGTTGTGCTTGTGGTTTGGCAAATAAAAATACGTATTGATTTTCTAATAAAAAACAACTAACTTCGTTGCAATAGTAAACTTATCCACCTATTAGAAAAATTAAATGGAAAAAACAATAATAGAAGATTTTTATCAAGGGAATGTAATAATTAGAGAAGAGATTAAAGAATGTCTTGATGATTATAAAAATGGAAATTGTGTTACAATTGCTCTAATAAAATCTGCTATTGTACAATTTGGATCTATTGATGCTATTTTTAAAAGCTTTGATGAAACAAATAATAAAACCACTGTAGTATTTAAAGACTCTTTTGAAGCCTCAGTTAATTTAGATGAAATTAATATCGTCAAAAATATTTCTGGAATTATACCACATGATAATTCAATATATTACGAAACAGCTATAAAATTATTCTCAATAATAGCTAAGAGAATATATTTAACTAAAGAAAATTTCTCTTCAGAATGTATTACTGATTTTAAAAGTGCAGTTGAATATTTAAATGCTGGTTATTCAACAAAAAAAGCATATAAATTATTGGCACTTCAAAAAAAAGAAATTAAAAAAAAGAATATCAAAAAATTTAAAAGCGCAATAATTTATTCTGGAGCTCATGCATCATACTGCAGTTATGGATATCAGGATATTTTTGGAAAAACATACAAAATAAAACGTGTGTTTGGGATTAATTGGATGAAAAATCCAAGAGGAATTGGAGGTACAATACTTGGAGCATATATATTAAAATGAACATCATTATAAACAACACACTTAATTAACCAATAAATACCGTTTATCTAACCAAAGGTACCTTTTATTGATTAATTGTTTAATACAATATAGTCTTACAGTATATTGCAACTGTAAATATAAAAACGACTATTAACAAACACATCTAAAAAATGAAAACAATCAAATTTGCTTTAATCGCTTTTTTAACAATCACCTTTTTTAATTGCGATAATGACGACGACAGTACCAACAATGTTTGCGAAAACGGTTATGTTAGCACAGCAATCACTAATGCTTTTGCTACTGGCTACGATGATCTTCCAGAATGGATGGATCTAGAAACACATGAGTATGATATCCAAATTAATGCATCTGGAGAAATTTGTACAATAGGTTACCAAAACCCAAGTACTTATACAGGTAGTTATACTATGGAAGTTATAAATAATACTAGTAGTGCTAGTTATTCTGGTGTACATACTTTTGCACAAGGTAGTTTAGACTACCAAAGCATTACATCTGTAACTGTAAATGCTGGAGACATAATAACTGTTAGACGTACTATAACTGCTGGTTACACTTTACTAAACGAAACAATTGGTCGTGTGTTACGCAAATCCGATTTTACAAATGTACCCTATCCATTAACAGCTGGTAATGTTGTATTCCAGAGCTCTAATTTTTATGGAGCTGGTGGACCTGTACCAAACATAGCACAACCTTATATTGCTTTAGGCTTTAAGGTTAATTAAGCTTAGCTATATTTTGCATTTAAAAACCACTTCTGTTAGAAGTGGTTTTTTGTTTTTAAACAAAATAAACACAGCATACGGTAAAAATATAGTCTACCTTCCTAAAAAAAGAAATGTCGATAGAAAGAAGAGTGCGATTGGTAGAATGTTTATTTGAAGATCTAGACACAGAAATATCTACATTTAAACACAATACAACATTACATTGTATATCTGGTTGTGGTAACTGCTGCACTAACCCAACGATTGAAGCATCTCCATTAGAGTTTTTACCATATGCTTTTCATTTGTTTTTAAATGGTCAAGCTGAAGACACACTTAAAATATTAAACACTAAAGCAAAACAATCTATTTGTCATATTTACAGTCCGTTAAATGTTGTAGACAATACTTTAGGACGTTGTAATAATTATAAATATCGTGGATTAATTTGCAGACTTTTTGGCTATGCTGCTTCCAATGATAAGTATGGACAAAAACGTTTAGTAACATGCAAGATTATTAAAGAGAACCAAAAAGGATCGCATCAAGACACATTAGAAGCTATAAAAAATGGGCTTTACGTACCACTATTTACAGACTATTACATGCAATTATCACAAATAGATTTTACTCTAGGAAACCTTATTACACCAATAAACAAAGCATTAAAATTAGCTATTGAAGAAGTGTTACAGTATTATGCTTACAGACCTTTTCCGAGTGGTTTAGTAAATATTGCGTAATTGTTATTTTTTGAAACTATATTTGCGCAACCTAATTATTTAGATGTCAATTACATTACTCTCTTCACCTTTACAAGGCTTTACGGATTTTAGATTCCGTAATGCGTTTCACCATTATTTTGGAGGTATTGACACGTTTTATGCACCTTATATAAGGTTAAACGGAAAGTTAAAAATCAAAACCTCGTACCAGCTAGATTTACAACCAGAAAACAATACCACTTTAGAAGTCATTCCACAAGTCATGACTAATGATCCAGACGAGTTTTTATTTGTAGTCAAGTATGTGCAAAGTTTAGGTTATAAGGAGTTAAACTGGAATTTAGGTTGTCCTTATCCAATGGTAACAAAATCAGGAATGGGTTCTGGCTTAATTTGTAATCCTACAAAAATTGATGAGGTTTTAAAAAAAGCACACAACGAAAGCGACATAACGGTTTCCATGAAAATGAGAATGGGTTATGAGCATGCAGAAGAGATTTTAGACACCTTCCCTATTCTAGACAACTATCCACTTAAAAACATTGCAATTCATGCCAGAATTGGAAAACAATTATACAAAGGACCTGTAGATCTGGATGCGTTTGAGCGTTGTATAATAAGCACTAAACACAAACTGTATTATAATGGAGATATTACAAGTGTGGAGTCTTTTAAAAAAATGGAAACGCGCTTCCCAAGTATTGATCATTTTATGATTGGTCGTGGTTTAATTGCAGATCCTTTTTTGCCTAGTATGATTAAAAACAACACGACAGAATATCCTAAAAACCGTTGGGAGATTTTTAGAGAGTTTCATGATACAATCTACCAACAATATGATGAGTATTTGTCTGGACCAACACCAATTAAGATGAAAATGTTAGGGTTTTGGGAGTTTTTTTCGCAATCATTTTCTAATCCACAAAAAACATACAAAGCCATTAAAAAAGCTGGAAATCCTGTAAAATACAGGCAAGCAGTCGCTACTATTTTAAATAATGAAAAATAATTGTTAAATATTTAATTTTATATTTACATAAACCAACCATTAAATAGTAATGAGAAATAATTATAGATCCAAAGCCTTTAAGGAATGGTTAGACAAGCTACAACAAGAAAGTTGGCAGTTAGAACTTATTATTTCTGGGTTTTCAATTTATGGATTATCTCAAGTACTTGAGCCTCTTAATGTGTATATTAACATTACACATAATGAAAACAATCCTGTTCTCGGAATTGCATTAACTATAGGACTTGTATCCTGTTCTATATTAATGTTTACTTTATTAATACATGTTGTATTAAGAGGTTTATGGATTGGAGCATTAGGTTTACGTTATGTCTCAGGAGATATTGATTACAAAAAACTGAATTATAGGCCTAAGTTTGATCGCTTTCTAAGAAAAAGAATGGGATCTTTTGATAAGTATATTTCTAGATTAGAAGACTATTGTAGTGTACTTTTTGCAATATCTTTTTTACTTATTTTCTATTTCATTACATTTCTTTTGTATGCTGGATTGCTGGGTTTAATTGGTTATTTTCTTGTTGATGGTAATGAAACTAAAAACGTCGCATTATTTTATACTGGAATAGTATTAGTGTTTGTTGTCCTGTTTGGAATGCTATTCACCTTCATAGATTTTATAACACAAGGGTATTTAAAAAAGAAAAAATGGTTAGCTAAAATTTACTTTCCTTTTTATTGGGTGTTTAGCTACTTGACACTATCCTTTTTATATCGTCCTTTAGTACATAACTTTTTAGATAACAGATTCGGAAAACGCTTAAGTCTAATCTTAATTCCTATCTATTTTTTAATCATAGCTGCTACATCATATAATTTAAAAAGATCTAATTATTTTTCATCCAATAATAACTCCAACACCTACACTGCTAATAGTCTAAATTATGATGATGAGACTACTGAAAAAGGCACATTTGTAAGAACCGCTTCTATCCCATCAAAAATAATTAAAACGCGCTATTTGCCTGTATTTATTAATTATAGAGAAAGTATTGAAGATGCAGTATTTACATTTAATGAAGGCTTAAAACCTAAAGAAGACAATCGTGGTTTTAAATCGGATTTTACTATTGGTTTTAATAATTTTAATAATAGAATAAATAAAGACAGTTTAAGAACAGAATACATAAAAACATTATCTGAAATCTACAGCTTTAAAATTGACAGTTTAGAATATCCAAATCCAGAATTTTTATTTACTAAACACAAAAATAAACAAGATGGTTTTGAAACCGTAATTAGTATTAAAACACTGATTGATGGAAAACATGATTTAGAAATTTATAGATTATTAAAAACCAAAGACACTATAAAAAAAGACTTAATTAAAACCATTCCATTCTGGTATTACAAAGACTAATTTTTCAAGTACCTTTACAGCATTAGTTTTAAAACCATATTTTGAAAGATCTCTTACTAATAACACCCCCTTTTACCCAATTAAACACTCCTTATCCTGCTACAGCATATTTAAAAGGGTTTTTAAATACTAAAGGTATTTCTGCATTTCAGATGGATTTAGGTATTGAGGTTATCTTGGAATTATTCAGTAAAAAAACGTTTAATAAACTATTTGATTTAGCAATAGAAAACGACACTATTGTTACAGAAAATTGCCAACGTATTTACACTTTAAAAGACGATTATTTACAACCCTTAGATGCTGTAATATTGTTTTTACAAGGAAAAAATCAAACCTTAGCAAGACAAATTTGCACCACAAATTTTTTACCTCAAGCCTCTAGATTTCAGCAATTGGAAGATATGGATTGGGCTTTTGGCGAAATGGGAATGCAAGACAAAGCTAAACACCTAGCCACTTTATATCTTGAAGATTTATCAGATTTTATTATAGAATGTATCGACCCTAATTTTGGATTTAGCAGATATGCTGAGCGTTTAGGGCAAAGTGCAAATGCTTTTGACGAATTATATGAAAGTCTTCAGAATAATGCAACATTTATTGACCAGATAACACTTACAATTTTAGATAAAAAAATAAAAACTGTACAACCAAAACTAATATGTTTTTCGGTTCCTTTTCCAGGAAATTTATATAGCGCTTTTAGATGTGCTCAATTTATAAAAACTAATTATCCAGACACAAAAATTGCAATTGGTGGAGGTTTTCCTAATACAGAGTTACGACAAGTTACAGATAAACGCGTCTTCGATTTCTTCGACTTTATCACATTGGATGATGGCGAGTTACCAATAGAATTATTACATAATGCTGTTTGTAATTCTGAACAAAGTGAAGCAATCTCAGAAAACGAATTTAAACGCACTTTCCTTTTAGAAAACGGAATTGTAACCTATAAAAACAACACTACAAAACCAGATTATAAGCAACTAGAAGTTGGTACTCCAGATTATTCAGATTTATTGTTAGAGGATTACATTTCGGTTATAGAAATTGCTAATCCAATGCATAGTTTATGGAGTGATGGACGTTGGAATAAACTAACTATGGCTCATGGTTGTTATTGGGGAAAATGTACATTCTGCGATATATCTTTAGATTATATTAAAATTTATGAACCTATTACTGCTTCACTTTTAGTGGACAGAATGGAGCAATTAATTGCACAAACTGGAGAAAACGGATTCCATTTTGTGGACGAAGCTGCTCCTCCAGCTTTAATGAAAGCCTTAGCTTTAGAAATATTAAAACGACAACTAACCGTTACTTGGTGAACCAATATTAGATTTGAAAAAAACTTTACGCAAGACCTCTGCTATTTACTTAAAGCATCTGGTTGTATTGCTGTTTCTGGTGGTTTAGAAGTAGCATCAGATAGATTATTAAAACTAATTGATAAAGGTGTAACTGTTGAGCAAGTTGCACAAGTTACCCGAAATTTTACTCAAGCCAACATTATGGTTCACTCCTATTTAATGTATGGCTATCCCACACAAACAATACAAGAGACTGTGGATAGTTTAGAAATGGTTAGGCAATTGTTTCAGCTTGGTATTATACAATCTGGATTCTGGCATCAGTTTGCTTTAACTGCACATAGTCCTATTGGTTTAAACCCTTCGGATTATGGTATTACACCTAATTATAAAGACATAAGTTTTGCAAATAATGATATTGATTTTAAAGACAAAACTGGGATCGATCACAACCAATTTAGTTTCGGATTAAAAAAATCTTTGTTCAATTTTATGCATGGTATTGGGTTTGATTTTGATTTGCAAGAATGGTTTGATGTAAAGATTCCGCAGACTACAATTGCAGAACATTTTATTGAAGATTGTTTAAATACCCAAACAATTTTAACTACCAAACCTACTGCAAAACTAGTATGGTTAGGACATTATCCTTTAGTTACAGAGCAAACCAAAACTAAAAAAGGGTTTATAAATGAATTTTTAGAACTAACGTTTCATGATAAAACGGAACGTCTTCAAATTAAATTAAATAAGCCTGAAGGCGAATGGTTGCTTAATACATTGGAAACTTTAAAACCAACAAACGGAAAAACAGCATCGTTTTCAGCATTAAAAAAAGACTTTGAAACACAATTTGAAGATTTTGAATTGTTTTGGTTTTCAAAATCGATGCAAAAGCTTAAGGAATTTGGATTATTAATACTTTAACCAATTGAATATTATAATCCGTCAATTCGAGTGAATTTCAAAAATAAAATGATTGAAATTTGTATCGAGAATAAGGATTTTAATTAAAGTTAGTTCTCGATACGATTTCTTGTACCTCAAAATCACTCGAACTGACAAGTTAAATAAACCCATTTAACTTACCTTTGTAAATCATGCAAAGCAAGCTTAAAACACATATAAAAAACATCGAACTTTTTTTTAAAGGCTCTAACTTTTACAGAGGAGTTGTGGTAACTATTGCTATCGTTTTGCCTTTAGCAGTATTATTTTCTATAAATTTATTTGAGTATGCTCCAGCTATTGCTTTAGGTTCGTTTTTAAATGCACCAAGTGATATACCAGGAAGCTTAAGACGTAAAACAAACGGAATTCTTATTAGCATAGGGTTAACAATGCTAATATCATTTATTATATTTTTAACCAAACCAGTTTTTATTTTACTACTTGTAGCTATTGCTATTCTTGGGTTTTGTTCTAGTTTAATTTCTGCTTTTGGGTCTAGAGCATCATTAATATCATTTTCAGGTTTATTGGCAATTGTACTTGGTTTAGCAGTAGATAAACCAGATTTAAAATCTATTGTAATACATGTTGGATTGCTAGGCGTTGGTGGTTTATGGTACTTATTTATTTCGCTTTTATCTAATAAGATTTTTCCAAGAAAAGATGATGACCAATTATTATCTGACACTTTAAAATTAACTGGAGATTATTTAAAACTAAGAGCTAAACTATTAACCAAACCTAACAAGCGTGGCAAACTATCGGAAAAAGCTTTAGTCATCCAAACTGAGATAAGCGAAAAGCATGAAACTTTAAGAGAATTGCTTTTAGAAGGACGCAAACGATCTGGACGATCCTATTCTAACGAAAGACGTTTATTAATATTTATTTCATTAATTGATATTTTTGAATTAGCAGTTGCCAACACACTTGATTACTCTAAAATCGATGCTTTATTTGGGCAAAATAAAGACCATTTAATTCCTTTTAAAAAGATGAATAAAGAGTTAGGAAATCACCTAATTGCTTTATCTGATCTTTTAATAAAAAAAGCTGATTTACCTGATAGACAAATTTTAACCACAATTTTTGATAAAACTGAACAAGCTATATTAGAGTATGTTGATCAAATAACTTTACCTAAAGCACGCGAAGGTGCTATAACACTAAGAAACCTTCAAACATACCAAAAGCAATTATTACGTGAAGTTAGAGCTATTAGACGTGTATTAAATCGTGTAAAAAACAATTCTAAAGTCACTTTAAAAACCCAAGAATCTAAACAGTTTTTAACCTCTCAAGATTATAGATTTAATATCTTATTGCAGCATTTTAGTTTAAAATCTCCAATGCTTAGACATGCCTTAAGGTTGGCATTTGCTATTGTTTTTGGGTTTTTATTAGGTAGCATTTTAGACCTAAAAAACGCCTATTGGATTGTGTTAACCATTATTGTTATTATGCGTCCAAATTATGGTTTAACTAAAGAGCGCTCTAAAAACCGAATTATAGGTACCATTATTGGAGCTATAATTGCCACACTTATTATTTTAGTTACCAAAAACATGATACTTTACATGGTGTTAGCAGTAGTATCGTTAACATTTGCTTTTTCGTTAATACAACAAAGCTACAAAGTTGGAGCTGCATTTATAACAATACACATTGTTTTTGTTTACGCGTTAATAGAGCCTAATGCATTTGCAGTGATTCAGTATCGTGTTATTGACACAATCATTGGAGCTACAATTGCTGTATTGGCTAACTACATACTTTTTCCTAGTTGGGAGTATAAAAATTTGGATGATGTCATTTCAAATGTTATCTCTTCAAACAAGAATTACCTAAAGGCAACCAAAAATTTATATCATGATAAAGTGACTAATAACTTAGAATATAAAGTCTCTAGAAAAGAAGCTTTTCTAGCCATGAGTAATCTAAATGCTGCCTTCCAGAGATTAACTCAAGACCCAAAATCTAAACAAAAAGAATCTGTTTTAATTTATGATATAGTAACTTTAAACCATACTATACTATCTGCTATTGCGTCTATTGGAACCTATATTTTAAATCATAAAACAACTATGGCTTCAGAAGAATTTGATACTATTATCGAAGGTATTACTGCGTCATTAAAACATTCTGCTTCAATATTAGACAACAATAAAATCTCAATTTTTTCAGAAGAAAAAGAGATCCATCAAGCCCACAATACCTTGAAAAAAAATTATGAGAATCTGTCTCAAAAAAGAGATATAGACATTAAAGCTGGTCAAACCCAAATTGACAAAAAAACACTATTAAACCTTCAAGAAGCACACTTAATTAGCAATCAGTTATTTTGGTTAAAATCGTTATCTGCAAATTTATCTAAAGCGACTTCCAAGTATAAATCTGTTTTTAATTAACTTGCGGATAATAATCTCATTATAAAGCACCTCTTGAAAGCTACATTTTCAGATCGTAAAAATTTCGCTATTTATTCTATAAAAAAGCACCTTGGACTTATTGGTATTGGCTTTGCTTTTATAGTATTTGGTAGCATATTTATGCTTATTGGTTACAAAACTAATGATGGTTTAGGCTTCATTATTTTTGGTGGAGCTTTTATTGTAATTAGCTTATGTTTTATGCTCTATATGTTACCTTCCAGCTTTATGCATTATTATGAGCAAGCCGAAATTAAAAAATACGGAAGCTTCACAACTGCTAAAATAATTAATAAACGTGTGGATGACTATTCGCATAATACTTCATCCTTTGATTCTGGTGGTTCAAAACATATTGAAGAGTTTTTATATGTAATCGAATTTGAATTCACTTACAACAATCAATCCTATCAAAGCGAGTGCTTTTTTGAGCAAAAATCTACTTTTGAAGCTATTACATTAGACACAGAATTGCCTATAAAGTTTTTAAAAACCAAACCAAGACACGTAACTTTAAGACGTAGAAAACTATCTAACCAAATTGGTATACCTGAAAAAATGTGTCGCTAGATAACTTAATCCAAATGAAAAAATCAACCAATATTATTTTTGTATTTACAATTATTATTACTTTTTTGTTTAGCTGTGGTACAAAAAAAGACACATCAAATTATCAAGACAAACCAACAGTAGATAAAAACACTTTAATTTATCAAGTCAACCCAACGGTTGACAAAAATCTTTTAGCTGCATATGGTCAAAAAATATACAACAGAGAACAATGCAATCAATGCCATACGCAACACATAGAAAATAAATCTTATAAACTTGTTAGCTTAGATGGTATTGGAAATAAATACTCAAACGAATGGTTATCTGCTTTTTTATACGATCCTAAAGCAATTATCCATAATGCAAAAATGCCAGCTTATAAAAAACTATTAAAAACCTCTTTAGACAAGACTATACTTACTGAAATTGCAAAAGAAAACAAGTGGACTATCGACCAAGAAACGCTTTGGGAGAACTTAATACATGAAGCTAATTTACTTTCTGATTCTTTTAAATATGAAAGTAAGCCTGTTAAAAAAGAAGCATTAGCACTTATTGCCTATTTGCAAAAGGTGCCAATAAGTAAAGAATTGGGCAAAATTTATGATGCGGAAGATGCTAAAATCGTTAAAAATAATTCCAAATGGGATGGGATTAAAAACCAAGATGGCGCAATACTCAAAATTATTGATGACAAAAAAAGTGTTGCTCTTGGCGAAAAATTATTTAGAATTAATTGTGCTGCTTGTCATATGCAAGATGGTAGAGGTGGAATTGGCCCTAATTTAACTGACAATTATTGGATACAAGGAGGAAACAAAACAGAGATTGCAAAAGCAATAGCATTTGGTGGTCGTCCTGGAAAAGGTATGATTGAATGGAAAGCAATATTAACTCCTATAGAAATTGGACACCTTACCGCTTATATACATTCTTTAAAAGGAACAAATCCTGAAAACGCAAAAGCACCTGAAGGCGAAAAGGAATAATTTATAGACTCATTAAAAAAGACACTTCCCTCATTAAAAGGTAGCGTTGACTCATTATCGGTTTTTAAATACGTCTTTGATATTTAAGTTTGATGTAACATAACATTAAAACCTAATTATCATGAATAACAATTATAATTTAAACATCAAAACACCATGTCAGGAAGATTTTAATTCTTTTTCTCCAACTAATGCTGGAGGTTTTTGTGGCTCTTGCCAACAAGAAGTTGTCGATTTTTCTAAAATGAATGCACAAGAAATTAGTAACTATTTTAGCATTAACAATACACAAAATACCTGTGGACGATTTAAAGCCACTCAATTAAACACCTTGGAAGTTGTTCCAGAAAAAAGAAAGTACTTAAGTGTTTTAAGCGGAATTGGATTGGCTTGTTTCTCTTTATTATCATTAACAACAGCACAAGCACAAGACGCTAAAAAAATAGAAACTACAGGAGAAAATCCACCAGAAATTAAAGTAGCAACTGAAAAAGAAATCCAAGTTAAAGGTGTCGTTTTAGACGAAGATGGCTTACCTCTACCTGCACTAAATATCCTTTTAGAAGGCACAACTATTGGAACATCCACAGACTTTGATGGTAAATTTGAATTCCCTCAAAAACTAAAAAAAGGTGATGTTTTAGTGTTTAGTTATATAGGTTATGAGTCTAAAAAAATAACAATCGATACTACAGATTCTGCTTCTACTGTAGAACTAAAAATAGATATGGATAGCCATACATTATATATGGTTGGTAAAGTAGACGTTAAACAAGTGTACAAATCAAAAAAGAAAAAGTAAACATGAAAAATAAATTCTTATTTATTTTATGTCTTGTTTTTAATAGCGCTATTGCGCAAGTATCGGATTTTAAATCTATAGATTTTACACAAGCAGATAATATTGCCAAATTACATGAAGGTAATAACTTAGACAATCTTCCATTACTTGCGCATAATTTAACCTACAAATTAAAAACAGATGCCGAAAAATTTAGGGCTATTTATTTTTGGGTTTGTAATAATATTAAAGGAGATGCTATCCAAGATCATAAAGTATCTAAAAAAAGAAAACAATTTAAAAATGATAGTTTAGGCTATCTTAAATGGAATAATCAGTACAAAATAAAGGCGTTCAAAAAGTTGTTAAAACACAAAAAAACCATGTGTACTGGTTATGCGTATTTGTTAAAAGAGCTTTGCTTTTTTGCAAACATAAACTGTAAAATTGTTAATGGTTACGGAAGAAGCGTCACATCAAACATTGATAGTTTAGATATGATAAACCATTCTTGGAATGCTGTAAAGCTTAATAACAAATGGTATTTATGTGATGCAACTTGGTCTAGCGGTTATTTACTAAACGGAAGCACATTTATTAAAGACTATAACAATGGTTATTTTTTAACTGACCCAATATTATTTGCTAAAAACCATTTTCCGATTAACAAAAAATGGTATTTAAATGACACGTTAAAAAATCAAAAATTTGTAGTCTCTCCAATTGTTTATGGCGAAACATTTAAACACAAAATAATACCTGTAAGCCCTTCAGAAATGAATCTAACGACAATAAAGGACAAAGTAGTTAATTTTAGTTTTCAAACTTTACAGACAATAAATAAAGAGACCGTAGCTTTAGTTTTATTTTCCGGAATTAACCAAATACCATTTACTATTTACGAACTTAAAAATGACAATGGATTAATTAGTTTTAAAACTAAATTTAAACACAAAGGATTTTATGATATCCATTTAAAAATTAAAGAAGATATAGTGGCAACTTACACTATAAAAGTAGAAAAAAGTTAAACCTTTTTTTTACGCTTAAAAAGTTACCTTTGTAGCAAATTTAATTTCATGTCATTTAAAGACTTAAAGCTTAACAGACCTATTTTACGTGCTATTGCAGAAAAAGGCTATGATAACCCAACGTTGGTACAGGAAAAAACAATTCCGTTAGTACTAAATAAAAAAGACGTTATTGTATCTGCACAAACTGGAACAGGTAAAACTGCTGCTTTTGCATTACCTATTTTACAGTTATTGTATGATAAACAAATAGCTTCTAAAAAAGGAAAAAAAATAAAAGCGTTAATAGTTAGTCCAACAAGGGAATTAGCTATACAAATTGCTGAAAATTTTGAAGCTTATGCCACACATACCAATCTAATCAATACTGTTATTTTTGGAGGTGCATCAATAGAGCCACAAAAAGAAATATTAAGACAAGGTGTTGATATTTTAATAGCAACTCCTGGTAGACTTTTAGATTTACATAAGCAAGATGAAATTAATCTAGATTACATAGAAACTTTAGTTTTAGATGAAGCAGATTTAATGCTAGACATGGGTTTTATTGACGATGTCAAAAAAATTGAGCGTTTGTGCCCAAAAACCAAACAAACCTTACTTTTCTCTGCAACTATTCCATATAAGGTTGAACAATTAGCAGAAACCATTTTAGCAGAACCACATCGTATTGAAGTGGCTCAAAACAGTTCTACATCCAAAAACGTCAATCAAATCCTTTACTTTGTACCTAAAAAAGATAAAATAGAATTAGGATTACACCTACTACGCAACACCATAAAAGGAAATATTATCATCTTTAGACGCACCAAATATGGTGTAGATAAGTTAGAGCAAACACTACTTAAAAATGGTTATAAAGTAGATAGTATACATGGTGATAAAAGTCAAACTGCAAGACAAGACGCTTTAAAACGTTTTAAGAAAAAAGAAGTCAATATATTAATTGCAACAGATGTTGCTGCTCGTGGTATAGATATTGACAATTTAGATTCAGTCGTTAATTTTGATTTGCCAAATGTACCAGAAACTTATGTACACAGAATTGGTCGTACAGGACGTGCTGGACAAACAGGTATTGCCTATTCGTTATGTAGTGCTGACGAAAAAGACTATGTTATTGCTATTCAAAAATTAATTAATTTACAATTAGATGTTATTGAGGATCATCCTTACCCTTTAGATCCAAAAGCAAAACCTATTGTTCATAAATCTAAAAAAACAGGAAGTAAGCATAAAAAAGGACGAAAAAGTGTGGCATCAAAAAAGAAGAAAAAACGTTGGTATTAAATTTGATATATTAGTAATATGAACTCAAAATTTATAATTTTTATAGCTTCCCTGTTTATTACTATAAATGGTTTTAGTCAAACAACACTATTAGATAGTGTTTCTGGTCAACCTGTATCTTTTGCAACGGTTTCTTTTGGAAATGGTAACGGATTATTTGCTGATGATGATGGTAAATTTACCTTTACCAAAAAATTATATTCAGATATTGATTCTTTATTTGTTTCGGCTTTAGGCTATAAAGATTTAAACTTAGCAACATCAACATTAAAAGACACTCTTTTTTTAGCACCAAAATCAGATTTACTAGACGAGGTTATTGTTACTGCAAAACCAACTGGAAAGTTTAAAGAAATCACTATAAAACCTGTAGAACATGACGATTATTTTAAATGTTGGTTACCAACAATAGAAAGCGAAATTGCAGTTTTTTTTCCAAATACAGATACCAAACCAAAACGATTAACTAAGATTTTATTACCTATAAAAACTGAAGATAAAGATTTTAAAAAACGTGGTAGTAGCAAGAAAAAGCGTCCATTTTCCACCTTATTTAGAGTTCAGTTTTACGAAAACAACAATGGGTTTCCTGGTGATGTTTTAACTTACGAGAAAATAGTGTTTATAGCTACAGAAAACACAAAACCTGTTTTTGAATTTAATGTTTCCAGTCACGACATTTTTATTCCAAAATCAGGATTATTTGTATCCATTCAAGTTATGGGTTACACCAACACAAACGGAAAATTATTACCCAATAAAAAATATCAAGAAGTTAAAACAAGACGTGGCACAGTAAAAATATCGACAACCTTTAGACCTTTATTACCGTTTACAGATGCCATTTCAGAAAAAAAGACGTTTGTAAAACGTGTCTTTTTAAATGGTGGAGAATGGGTTTTGTTTGACAAAACAAACATAAAAAACTCCAACTTATTAAACGCTAGTTTAAACAATTACGGAATGGGTCTTAAAATGGAAGTTTATAAAAACCAATAAAATTTAAACCTCCTTTTTTTTCTAAAAAAAGATTATTCAGTTTCATTCAAAATTACCTATAAGGTAGTTGTACATTCATAATTTTTGTAGTATTTTTAATATTCATTCTATTTTAAATGAAGGAGATTATTTTATGATTGAAATTGATACTGAAAAAGAAAATGCAGAAATCGCAAAAGCTTATAAAGAGCTTTTAAAGGTTAGTTATCGTTCGTTAACAGATGATGACAAAAAACTAATCCGAAAAGCTTTTGAAGTTGCTGTTAAGGCACATAGTCAGCAACGCAGAAAAAGTGGTGAAGCTTATATTTTCCATCCTATTGCAGTTGCAAAAATAGTAGCTCAACAAATTGGTTTGGATGCAACATCTATTGCTGCTGCATTACTTCATGATGTAGTAGAAGACAACGAAGATTATTCTGTTAAAGATATTGAAGACTTATTTGGCGAAACCGTTGCCAGAATTGTAGATGGACTGACTAAAATTTCATCTTTAAGTAAAGAAAAAGACATGGATGTCTCTTTACAAGCAGAAAATTTCAGAAAAATGCTATTAACCCTAAATGATGACGTTAGAGTTATCATTATAAAAATAGCAGACCGTTTGCATAATATGCAAACCATGGACAGTATGCGTCCAGACAAGCAAGAAAAAATAGCATCAGAAACACTATACATTTACGCACCTTTAGCTCATAGAATTGGGTTATATAATATTAAAACAGAATTAGAAGATCTAGGTTTAAAATATACCGAACCTGAAATTTACAACGACATCTTGTTTAAAATGAAAGAAAGCAAGGAAGAACAAGATGCTTATATAAAAGAATTTAATGATGTTATTGAAAAATCTTTAGATAAAGAAGGTTTAAATTACAATATAAAAGGACGTCCAAAATTTATATTTTCTATCAAACGAAAAATGGATAAGCAAGGTGTTTCTTTTGATGAAGTGTATGATAAATTTGCGGTAAGAATTATATATAAAAGCGACAGAGACAACGAAAAATTTCTAGCTTGGAAAATATATTCAATCGTAACAGACAATTTTAGACCAAACCCAACTCGATTACGCGACTGGATTTCTTCTCCAAAATCAACAGGCTATGAAGCCTTACACATTACAGTAATGGGTCCAAAAGGACGATGGGTAGAAGTACAAGTACGTAGTGAGCGCATGAATGAAATTGCAGAAAAAGGATATGCAGCACATTACAAATACAAAAACGCAGACGATAAGGAAGATAGTTTAGACATCTGGATAAACCGTTTGCAAGAAGCTTTAGAAAACGCTTCTACCAATGCAGTCGATTTTGTAGAACAGTTTAAACTTAACCTTTATTCTAAAGAAATTTTTGTTTTTACACCTAAAGGCGAATTAAAGTCGCTTCCAAAAGATGCAACACCTTTAGATTTTGCTTTTAGCATCCACACAGAAGTTGGTCGTAAAACTAGAGGAGCAAAAGTAAACGGAAAATTAGTACCATTAAGTCATGTATTAAATAGTGGTGACCAAGTAGATATTATTACTTCAGAAAGCGCAAAACCAAACTCCAACTGGTTAGATTATGCAACAACTGCTAGAGCTAGAGGTAAAATAAAATCGCTATTAAAAGAAGAAACTAAAACCATTGCAGCAGATGGTAAAGAAGTGTTAAGACGTAAATTAAAACAACTTAAAATTACGCTTAACGAAAAATCTATTAATGAAATGGTTAGCCATTTTAAATTAAAAACAAGCTTAGATTTATTTTACAGAGTTGGAACAAACAATATAGATAACACCCAAATAAAAGAATATGCAGCTTCTAGAAGTAATGCTTTAGTTAGTTTTATTAAAAATAAGATTTCTAGAAAACCAAGTGTTAATCCTGACGAAATTAATAAGGACGAAATTACTAACAAATACGACCTTTTAGTTTTTGGTAAGGAAGAAGAAAAATTAGACTATAAACTTGCCAATTGTTGCAACCCAATTCCTGGAGACAAAGTCTTTGGGTTTATTACTATAAACGATGGAATTAAAGTCCATAAAAAAAACTGTCCAAATGCGTTAAGTTTACATTCTAATTATGCCTATCGTATTATTCAAGCACGTTGGGTAGACTCATCTCAGCAAGAGTTTTCTGCACAAATTACGCTTTCAGGAATAGATAATTTAGGATTAGTAAATGACATTACTAAGGTCATATCCTCTAATATGCATGTTAATATGAATAGTATCAGTTTTCAGAGTGATGATGGTGTTTTTAAAGGACAAATTAAGGTTATAGTCCGTAATAAAACAATGCTAAAAAAGTTAATGAATAATCTTAAAAAGATTAACGGAATAGACAAAGTGACTAGAATATAAAATTAAGTTGTTAATAACTGTCTAATAACACATCTCTCAAAGTGTGTTTTTTATGAGTGCAACCTCAAAAAAAAATGTAAATTTGTTGTGTATTTATGAGTGCAAAAACAGATAATAAAAATCAAGAGATTGTAAAAAACGTCTTCACTACTTTTTTAGAAGACAATGGTCATAGAAAAACACCAGAACGTTACGCAATACTCCAAGAAATCTATTCTAATTCAGAACATTTTGATATAGAATCCTTATATCTAAATATGAAGAACAAAAAGTATCGCGTTAGTCGTGCGACTTTATACAATACAATGGATTTACTTTTAGATTGTGGTTTAGTAAGAAAACATCAGTTTGGTAAAAATCAAGCACATTACGAAAAATCTTATTTTGACAAACAACATGACCATGTTATCATACAAGATACAGGAGAAGTTATAGAATTTTGCGATCCACGTATTCAAGCAATAAAAAAAACAATTGAAGAGGTTTTTGATATTGAAATAACAAAACACTCACTATACTTTTACGGAAACCGAAACAACACTAAAAACAACTAACTAAAAATGGCAGTAGATTTACTACTTGGTTTACAATGGGGAGATGAAGGCAAAGGAAAAATTGTCGATGTATTAACTTCTAAATACAATATTATTGCACGTTTTCAAGGTGGTCCAAATGCAGGACACACATTAAAATTTGATGGAATAAAACACGTATTACGTACTATCCCTTCTGGAATTTTTCACAAAGACGCAATGAATATTATTGGAAACGGTGTTGTAGTCGATCCAGTTGTATTTATCAAAGAATTAGAAGGCTTAGACCAATTTGATATTGATTATAAAGCCAAGCTAATTGTATCTAGAAAAGCACATTTAATTTTACCAACACATCGTTTGTTAGATGCAGCAAGCGAAGCCTCTAAAGGAAAAGCTAAAATTGGTTCTACTTTAAAAGGTATTGGTCCAACATACATGGATAAAACTGGTAGAAATGGTATTAGAGTTGGCGATTTAGAAATGCCAAATTGGAAAGAAAAATACAGAGCTTTAGCTAATAAGCACGAAGCCATGATTGCTTTTTATGATGTAGACGTACAATACGATTTAGCAGAAATGGAAGTAGAATTTTTCGAATCTGTTGAAAGACTTAAAGAATTACAATTTATAGATAGCGAAGCCTATTTACACCAATCGTTAAAAGACGGTAAAACCATTTTAGCAGAAGGTGCACAAGGATCACTATTAGATATCGATTTTGGAACTTATCCTTTTGTAACCTCAAGTAATACAACTGCAGCAGGAGCATGTACTGGTTTAGGTATTGCACCAAACCAAATTAAAGACGTGTTTGGTATTTTTAAAGCATACACAACACGTGTAGGTTCTGAACCATTCCCAACAGAGTTATTTGATAAAGATGGTGAAGAAATGGCTAGAGTAGGTCAAGAATTTGGTGCTGTAACTGGAAGACCAAGACGTTGTGGTTGGTTAGATTTAGTAGCCTTAAAATACACATGTCGCGTTAATGGTGTTACACAATTAATGATGATGAAAAGTGATGTCTTATCTGGTTTTAAAACACTAAAAGTTGCAACTGCTTACAAATATAAAGGTGAAACCATTACACATTTACCCTTTAATATAGAACCTGAAAATGTAGAACCTATCTACACAAACTTTAAAGGTTGGAGCGAAGACTTAACTAAAATGAGCGAAGCCTCTCAATTACCAAAGGAGCTTAATGATTATATTAGTTTCTTAGAAAAAGAATTAGAAATACCTATCAAAATAGTATCTGTAGGACCAGACAGAAAGCAAACTATTTTTATGTAAATCTAAATATTTAAACAAACTCAAAACCTGCTATTATTATAATGGCAGGTTTTTTGGTATTAAATAAATCTTAATACACAATCCAAACTCCATTAAATCGTTATTTTTGTGACAAACTGTTATAGATTGAAATTTAATAAACACATATATTTTATCCTAATTGCATTAATAGCGCAATTTAGTTTTGCCCAACAAAAAACCATCGAGATTAAAGACTCTGGTGCGTTTGGAGATATTGATGAAGAAAATTTTCCGGGAGCAAGTATCCTTACCAGAAGCGATCAAGGTCAAGTACACATCTATCATGATGGAGTTGACATGTTTTGCGATAAAGCAATTTTTTATGGTAAGGAAGATTTTATTGAAGCCTATGGTAATGTTAACATGAAACAAGGTGACACCATAAACTTAACATCTACTTACGTAGAATATTCTGGTAAAACACAACTAGCATTTGCAAGTGGTGATGTTGTATTAACAGATCCACAATCTACAATTACATCTGACACCTTATATTTTAATAGAGCCAAACAAGAATCTTATTATAAATCTGGTGGTAAAGTAGTAAGAGACTCGTCAGGTACAATTACCAGTCGTATTGGTCGTTATTATATGAATCAAAAAAAATATCGCTTTGTAGATAATGTAAAATTAGTCAATCCTGACTATGTACTTAAAACAAAAACATTAGACTACTATTCAGATAATGGACATGCCTATATGTATGGTCCATCAACCATAGTTGGCGATAGTAGTAAAATTTATAGCGAACGTGGTTTTTACGATACAACAAATGATATTGGACATTTTGTTAGAAAATCAAGAATTGATTATGACAATCGTGTAATAGAAGGTGATAGTTTATACTTTGACAGAAATAAAAATTTCGCCTCTGCAACCAATAATATTAAAGTTACAGATACTATTAATAGTAGCATTATAAAAGGTCATTATGCAGAAGTGTATCGTGCAAAAGACTCGGTTTATATTACCAAACGTGCTTTAGCCATAACTATTCAAGAAAAAGACAGTATTTACATGCATGCTGATACATTGATGGTTACTGGAAAACCAGAAAACCGTATTACCAGAGCGTATTATAATGCTAAAGTATATAAATCAGATATTAGTGCTAAATCAGATTCTATCCATGTAGATCACAAAACTGGATTAACACAACTTATTAATTTAAAACGTTTTAATAAAGGAGATGCTTTTTCTGCTGCCAGAAAACCTATACTATGGAATGAAGATAACCAAATGACTGGAGACACCATTCATATAAAATCCAATCCAGAAACAGAAAAAATAGATTCGCTCATCGTTTTTTACAATGCTTTTTTAATTAGTAAAGACACGATTAGTGACGATGGTTACAATCAAATATCAGGTAAACGATTAATCGCTTTATTTGATGATGAAAATGAAATAAAGCAAGTAGACATTCTTAAAAATGCAGAATCAATTAATTATAGTAGAAACGACAAACAAGAATTAATTGGTATTGAAAAATCTAAATCCGCAGACATCATTATCTTTTTTGAAGACAAAGAAGTTGTCGAACTTAGAAAACTACTACAATTTGAAGGAAAATTATATACAGAAGAAGAGCTGCCAAAAAACGCAAGAAAACTAAGAGGTTTTGATTGGCGTGATGATGAACGACCACAGTCTGTTGACGATTTATTTAAAGACGATCCTCCTTTAAAATTACCTAAAATAAAAGGATTAGAACCTTATAAAGCTGATGAAGAGTTTTTTGGGGAAGCATTAATTGGACGTGTCCAAAAAGCTGATACAGAAGCAAAATCAAAGAATCTTAACAAAAAAGACGACAAACCAAAAGCCTCAAGAACAATACCTAAAAAGTTCTTAAAAAAAAGAAGTTCTCCAACAAAAAAAGAAATAGCTATTGAAAAAAAGCTAAAAAAAGAAGAAGCAAAAGATTAATTGATGAAGGATGATTTTTTTAAATATCAAGCGCAAACAACTCCGCATCCATTAGCTCTAGAAATTTCTCATGCCAAAGGAAGCTACATTTATGACACCAATAACAAAGCCTATTTAGATTTTGTAGCTGGTGTGTCTGCCTGTACTTTAGGACATAGTCATCCAAAAGTAGTGCAAGCCATTAAAAATCAAGCAGACAAATATTTACATGTCATGGTTTATGGCGAATATGTACAACAACCAGCTGTAGACTTATGCCAATCTATTGCCAAAAATTTACCAAAACCTTTAGAACAAACCTATCTAGTCAACTCTGGAACAGAAGCAATTGAAGGTGCATTAAAATTAGCACGTCGTGTCACTGGTCGAAGTCAAATTATTGCTGCACATAATGCCTATCATGGTAACACAATGGGTTCTCTTAGTTTAATGGATTTTGAAGAACGCAAAGCGCCTTTTAGACCATTATTACCAGATATTAGTCATATTTCGTTTAATAATGAAGCGGATTTAAAACACATTACTACAAAAACTGCTGCTGTAATAGTCGAAACTATTCAAGGAGGAGCAGGTTTTATAGAACCAAAAAACAACTATTTAGCTAAATTAAAAGCAAAATGCCAAGTGGTTGGAGCACTTTTAATTTTAGATGAAATCCAACCAGGAATTGGTCGTACTGGCAAGCTATTTGGGTTCCAGCATTATAATGTCATTCCAGATATTGTTGTTATGGGTAAAGGACTTGGTGGAGGATTACCAATTGGCGCATTTACTGCTTCAAAAGCACACATGAGCCAACTTCAAGATAGCCCAAAATTAGGACATATTACAACCTTTGGAGGCAATCCGTTAATAGCAGCTTCGGCTTTAGCCACATTAAAAGAAGTGACAGAAACAGACTTAATGTCACAAACTTTAGAAAAAGAACAAATTATAAGACAGCATTTAAAACACCCATTAATTACACAAATTAGAGGACGTGGTTTAATGTTAGCTGCAATTACAACCTCTGCAAACATCACTAACCAAGTGATTTTAGAAGCTCAAAAACAAGGATTAATTTTGTTTTGGTTACTGTTTGAGCCTAAAGCCATCAGGATTACACCTCCTTTAACCATTAATAAAGCAGAACTTATTAAAGGTTGTGGCATTATTATTGACCTATTAAACAAAATAAGTGACACAAAATAAAGCCTTAAGTCACTCCTAATCAATCCAAAAACACATAAAAACTAGTAATTGTTGATTACTTTGTTAAAAACAATAATGGTATATACCATTATAAAAAGCAAGAGAGCATTACTTTTATTATAATAGAAACACTTAAATAGTGCCTATGGAGTTTAGCCAAGAAGAACCAAATAAAATATCGCTTACAAAATTTGAATCGATGCTAAAAACAAACAATGTGTTGTTTTTTGATTCTAATGAGTTTGAAAACATTATACACCACTACCTTAATCAAGGTAAGGTTTCTTTGGCTAAAAAAGCAATTAAATTAGGATTAGAGCAACACCCAACATCAACCAATCTTAAATTATTTCAAGTAGAAATTTTTGTGTTTGAAAACAAACTAAAAGAAGCCAATCAACTTTTAGATGCTTTATATATTTTAGAACCATCAAACGAAGAAATTTACATTCAAAAAGCTAACATTTTATCCAAAGAAGATAAACATGAAGATGCTATAAATGTCTTAAATATTGCTTTAGATTTATCTGAAGAAACATCAGAACTACATTCGTTAATTGGAATGGAATACTTGTTTTTAGATAATTTTGAAGAAGCAAAACAAAGTTTTATGCGTTGTTTAGAAGAAGATTCTGAAGACTACTCATCATTATACAACATCATGTATTGTTTTGATTTTTTAAATGAAAATGACGAAGCCATAAAATTTTTAAATGACTATTTAAATTCTCATCCTTATTCTGAAGTAGCTTGGCACCAATTAGGTAAACAATATTTCACCTTAAAAGATTACAAAAAAGCATTAAGCGCATTTGATTTTGCCATTATATCTGACGATAGATTTGTGGGTGCATATTTAGAAAAAGGTAAAGTTTTAGAAAAATTAAAACGTTTTGAAGAAGCTATAGAATGCTATGCTTTAACTGTAGAATTGGACGATCCAACTTCATTTGCATTATTAAGACTTGGATGTTGTCATGAAAAATTAGGGCAAAATGACTTAGCAAAACAGTACTATTATAAAACAGTAAAAGAAGATCCATTATTAGATAAAGGTTGGATTGCTATTACAAAATTTTATAACAAACAAAAAAACTACCAAAAAGCATTATACTACATTAATAAAGCAATAAATATTGATGAAGATAATGTTACTTACTGGAAACTATTTGCGCAAATTAACCATCGTTTAAATTTTCTTGAAGAAGCAGAACGTGGTTATAAAAGAGCATTAGAATTGGGTAATTACGAATTAAACTCGTGGTTACAACGTAGTGATTTGTTACTTCAATTAGGAGAATTGGAAACTGCAAGTTACAATTTGATACAAGCAGCAGAATTTTATCCAGAAAACGCAGAAATTGAATTTAGACTAGCTGGTATTTACTACAGCATGCTAGAAACGGAAAAAGGAAGCTATCATTTAAAAAATGCATTTACATTTAATGCAGACTTTTTATATGTAGTGGAAGAGCTTTTTCCTAATGTATACACCTCTACTACCTTTAAAAACGCATTAAAAAAGTTTCAATAATTGATACTTAAAACGTTTTTTGCATACCTTTGATTTACTAACAAAAATTAAAAGATGCAAAGACGATTAAAAGACTACCTTTTGGTTAGCTTAAAAGGAGTAGCAATGGGAGCAGCAGATGCAGTTCCTGGAGTTTCTGGCGGAACAATAGCTTTTATTTCTGGTATTTACGAAGAATTAATCTCTACTATAAGTGGTGTCAACCTATCCTTATTTAAAACCTTAAAAACTGATGGTTTTTCTGCTTTTTGGAAACAATTAAATGGTAATTTTCTAGTAGCACTATTAACAGGAATCGTTATTAGTTTTGTGTCGTTTATGCGATTGGCAAAATATTTAATAGAACAACATCCAGTTTTAATTTGGTCGTTCTTTTTTGGACTAATTATAGCAAGTATCTTTTTTATTGGAAAGCAAATCAAAAAATGGTCAGTAATTACAATTATTGCATTAATTTTAGGTGCTATTGCAGCTTTTTATATTACTAGCCTACCTTCTTTAGCAAGTAATTCTAATCCATATTTTTTATTCATTGCAGGTGCTATTGCCATTTGCGCTATGATTTTACCTGGTGTTTCAGGTAGTTTTATTTTAGTTATTCTAGGAGCCTATAAAACATTAAGTGACGCCTTTCATGATTTTGACATTAAAAAAATCGCCTTATTTGCTTCTGGAGCTGTGGTTGGATTACTTAGTTTTAGCCATGTTTTAAAATGGTTATTTAAAAACTATCATAATACAACATTAGCTATCCTTACAGGTTTTATTATAGGATCATTAAATAAGGTTTGGCCATACAAAAAAACAGTATCTGTTATGGAAGACGCAACAGGAAAAGTTATAGATTTTGCTAACGTTTCAGATTACCAAACACTTAGTGTTATGCAAAAAAATAGTCAAGATTTTGAAAGTTACAAAACAGTTTTAGAACAAAGTGTTTCACCTTCAACATACACTCAAATTAATGCAAATATAGACACTCAACTACTATTAGCTATTGGGTTAATGATTGCTGGTTTTTTAACTATTTTTATTCTTGAAAAAGTAGGAAACAAAGCCAAATAAATGGAAAGCACACGCACACTTAAAGACAAATTATTCTTGGTTTTAAAAGGATTAGGAATGGGAGCAGCCAATAAAGTTCCTGGTGTCTCAGGTGGTGTAGTAGCATTTGTAGCTGGTTTTTATGAAGAGTTTATAGAATCCTTACAAAAAGTAAACGGAACCGCTTTTAAGCTACTGCTTAAAGGTCGTTTTAAAGCGTTTTACAATTACATTAATGGTCGCTTTTTAGGCTTATTGTTTTTAGGAATGATCATTAGTTATTTTAGTATCTCAAAAATTTTAGATTATTTAATTACGCATTATCAATTGTATGTATGGAGTGTTTTTTTTGGGATGATCATTGGCTCTATTTATTACATAAGTAAAGACTTTAAAGATTGGAAAACCACAACATATTTAGCACTAGCGGTTGGTGCAACACTAGGTTTAGGTATTAGTTTTTTAGATCCAGCTACAGAAAATGACAACCTGTTTTTTGTATTTTTCTGCGGAATAATTAGCGTGTCTGGTATGACATTACCAGGATTTTCCGGATCGTTTATATTAATATTATTAGGCAATTATGTATTGCTATTAGTAGATTCTGTAAACGCATTAGCAGATACATTTTCAGAAGTTATTACAGGAGATTTTAGCTTTACAGAAAACCTAGAACGCCTAAGAATGCTAAAGGTACTTGCAGTATTTACTTTAGGATCTGTTGTTGGTTTGGTTACTTTTTCTCATGTATTAAATTATATCTTAAAACATTATAAAAGTGTGACTATAGCTTCAATTATTGGTTTTATAGTTGGATCATTAGGTGTAGTTTGGCCTTTTAAAAAAGCTATTTACAAATTACAACCAGATAGTACTTTTTTATTAGACTCTAGAGGTCAAAAAATAGTAGAAAACTACAATCGCTTTTTACCAGAACTTAGTACAGAAACATACCTTGCTGCTTTTTATACACTAATTGGTATTGCAATAGTATTAGCATTAGAAATATATGGACAAAAAACCAGAAAAAACAATGCGTAAATTTGGGTTAATTGGAAAGGACATCTCCTACTCGTTTTCGCAAAATTACTTTTCTTTAAAATTTAAAGACGAAAACATAAAACAAGCAACTTATCAAAATTTTGACCTTCAAAATATTGAAGACTTTAAAAAAATTGTCTTAAAAACTGAGCATTTATCAGGTGTAAACGTTACTATTCCTTATAAAGAAACCATTATTCCTTTTATAGATAAGCTAGATAAAAAAGCAAAAAAAATAGGAGCAGTAAACACAATTAAGCTGACTAAAAAAGGAAAAACAAAAGGATACAATACAGATATTTATGGTTTTAAAAAAGCCATAAAACCTGCTTTAAAAAAACGTCATAAAAAAGCATTAATTTTAGGTACTGGAGGAGCCAGTAAAGCAATAGCATTTGTATTAAAAGAACTTGATATTAAATTTTATTTTGTATCCAGAAAAGCTTCAGAAAAAGCAAGCTATACATACAATACATTAACAGAGGACATAATTAGCAAACATCAAATAATTATTAATTGTTCTCCAGTTGGCACGTTTCCAAATGTCAATGAGTCTCCAGATATTCCTTATAATGGGATTGGATCAAAACATATTTTATTTGATTTAATATATAACCCTTCAGAAACAGAGTTTTTAAAACAAGGAAAAAATAAAGGTGCTACTACCTTAAATGGTTATAACATGTTGGTTTATCAAGCTGAAAAGTCCTGGAAAATCTGGAATAAATAGTATAAACCCACAAAATATTGGTAGTTTTTCAAGTAGTTACTATCTTTAAAAGCTAAATACACACAAAATAATTTAAAACATTTACAAAATGTCAGAGCTAGATAACCTGCAAAATGCAGATGGAACGGAAGAAAAAAACGAAAACGTACAACCTGAAACACCTCAAAAAACTGTAGACACAACAGAAGAAATTGTTGAAGCAACAGACGATAATGATGCTGTTTTAAACGAAATTGATGATTCTAATGCAGAAGATGCAGAAGACGAAGGTAATAGTGATCGTCATAATATTGAAGAAGTAGATTACGAATCTTTAAACCTAGAACAACTAACCATTGCGTTAGAAGGTTTAGTTAAAGATCAAAAAATACAAGCCATAAAAAAACCTGTTGAAGCTATAAAGGCAGAGTTTGACAAAAAATTTGGCGACTTACTTGCAGAAAAAAAGGAAGAATTTATTAGTGGTGGTGGTAATGAGATTGATTTTAGATACAATCTGCCTTTACAACGTACTTTTAAAGACACGTATAAAGATTACAAACAAAGCCTAAGCGCACACTACAAAAACATAGAAAAAAACCACAAACAAAACTTAACTAGTAGGTTAGAAATCATTGAGCATATTAAAGCATTAACAGACGATGCAGATGACTCAATGAATACTAAATACAAAAAATTTAAAGAGCTTCAAGACCAATGGAAAGCAGCTGGAGCAATACCAAGAGACAAGTATAACAACGCTTGGAACAGTTACCATTTTAATGTAGAACGTTTTTATGATTTATTACATTTAGATCGTGACTTACGTGACAAAGACTTTGCACATAATTTCGAATTAAAAACTAAGATTATTGAGCAAGCAGAAGCACTAGCAAATGAAGAAAACACAAGTAGAGCCTTTAGAGAACTTCAAAATTTACATAAAATCTGGAAAGAAGAGCTTGGACCAGTAGCTAGAGAGCATAGAGAACCTATTTGGGATCGTTTTAAAGAAGCTACTAAAAAGATTAATGCTAAGCGTCAAGATTATTTTAAAAACTTAGATGCGCATTATGAGCAAAATCTAATAAACAAAAATGCTATAATAACGCTTATTCAAGAAAAATCTAACGAGACTGTAACAGGTCATGGAGATTGGCAAAGTAAGATTAAACAAATTGAAGCCCTTCGAGAAGAGTTTTTTAAAGCAGGAAAAGTTCCGGTAAAAGTTAACGAAGCTACTTGGGCAAAATATAAAGAGGCAGTACGAGGATTTAACAGAAAGAAAAACCAGTTTTATAAAGACTTAAAAAAAGACCAATTTACCAACTTAGAAAAAAAATTGGAGCTAATTAAAATTGCCGAAGACAATAAAGACAGTGAAGATTTTCAAACCACTACCCAATTAATGAAAAAAATTCAAGGCGATTGGAAACGTATTGGACATGTGCCTAGAAAAGATAGCGATAAAATCTGGAAACAATTTAAAGGTGCTTGTAACCATTATTTTGACAGAATTAAAGAGCAACGCAATGCAGCAAGTGCAGAAGAGGAAGAAGCTTTTACACAAAAAGAAACTTTACTAGCAGAAGTAAAAACCTTAGCACTATCTGGAGAGCAAAAAGCAGATTTATCAACTATAAAAGAGCACATTAATAAGTGGAAAAACATTGGTCGTGTACCAAATAACAAACGCAAAATTGAAAGCGAATTTAATGCTGCATTAGATGGCGCTTTTAAAGCTTTAGATTTAAATAAAACAGAAGCCGAGTTAATTAAATTTGAAAACAAATTAGACCAACTATCTTCTGGAGATGATCGTAGAGCAATAGATAACGAGCGTTTTTATATCCAGAAAAAAGTAGACGAAATTAAAGGCGAAATTAATCAACTGGAAAACAACTTACAATTTTTCTCTAATGTTAAATCTGACAACCCTTTAGTAAAAGATGTCCACAAAAATATAGAAAAACATAAAGACGATTTACAATTATGGTCTACAAAACTAAAGAAAATTAAAGGATTATATTCTTAAAAAACAGGAACAAAACTTCCTCATATCATTCCAAAATAGCACAAAATGAGTGATATTGTTCCTCATATAATAAGTTACACAACATTCCCCACATCAGAATCCGATTAATTCCTCGAGCTAACGACAAATTTTGAGGTTTTTTCAAAAAAAAAGAGGAAAATAGTGAGTTAATTAGCTATGAACAAAGGGATAAGAACAAAGGGATAAGAACAAAAAATAATTAAATTTGACGTTAGTCGAGATTAAGAACAACTATAATACATAAAATATAAATAATTAAAATGCTTTAGCGGAACAGTATTTGTAGTTAATAAAACATAAATTCGACTAATATTTCAAGTTTACATTTATTTAGATATAATACAAGTTATCAATTTAACATCTTATTAATTCGTTGAATATTAAAAAGAACTATATTTGTATTATACATTTTTATGTATATTTATAAAACTTATGACAACTACATTAGAGAAAATAAATAGAGAAATAATAAAATCTTACTCTGATTCATTGAGCGAGGAAGAAAGAATTAATAAAATTCTTGACCACATTAATGATAAGAAAAAAGATTATGCTCATTTGACTAAATCTCTAGAAAAAATAGCCTCATTACTCACTAAAATAACTTGGATAGATAACTTATCAACCTCTGATGAAGTCATTATTAGAGGAATTATAGCAATGGGAAAAGCTTCTGACAAACACTTTAAAAAATTCTATTCTGGAGAAAGAAGAATTTATGTCCCAAAAGGACTTTTCAAAGATGATTTTAAAGAAATGAAGAAAGCTATTGACTTTCATTCAGAAGCTGTTAATGAAGTTGAACATATAATATTTGACTTAAGAAAGGAAAATGACTTCAACGAGTTAAGTGCCTTAGTTGATGAACTTTAATGAAATTTTTCTTCCAAAAAAGCTTTATATCTGAAGTAAAAAAACTTCTCAAAAAGAATTCTTATAAGGATTGTGAAAAAGCTATTATCAAAGATATCTTTAAGATAGAATCAGATGATTTATTAGCTCAATGTGTAGCCTACAGACTAAACCCAAATGCCAAAAACCCAATTGCTAAATTAAGAGCTGGTAACGAACAAGGAAAAAGTTCCTCTTATAGAGTATATCTGATTGCTATAGCAATTAAGAATAATTATTATTTTGGGTATATTTATCCAAAGCAAGGTGTATATGGGAAAAGTGCGTTAAAATCGAAAGAGGAAACAAAAATTATAAAAGATCTTTTAAACGACATTAAGAATGATGACGTTATTGAAGTTAAACTTAATGAAAGTAAAGATAAAATTTGCTTAGTATCAGATAATAGCGAATTATTTAAATAGAGAAAGTAATAAAAAACGTTGTGTAACACCGTATATAATTTATTGCTAGCTCTAGCCTACTTACGAAAACCCTCTCGGATTTTCTATTCTGTTTTTATTTGCTAATTTAGGTGTTTAAACACGCAACAAACCATATACAAAACCGTTAGCAATAATTACGAAAACTGAAATGAAAATTAGAGAAGCTCATAGAAATGAATATACCATTTCAACTAACAAGGATAAATTAGATATTTTGAGCATTCACAAATTCCTTTCAAACGAAACTGATTGGGCTAACGGAATTCCAATCAATACTGTAAAAACATCAATTGAAAACTCTTTGAATTTTGGACTTTATTACGAAAACAAGCAAATTGGCTTTGCTAGAATAATTTCAGACTATTCAACTATTGCATATTTAGGAGATGTTTATATTTTAAAGGAATATAGAGGGAAGGGATTAAGTAAGTGGCTGATAAATGAAATAATGGAACACCCTAAACTTCAGGGATTAAGACGTTGGATTTTATTAACTGATACAGCTAAATGGCTTTATAAAAAGTTTGGGTTTACAGAAATTCCTAATCCTGAATTTTATATGGAGAAACATAACTCGAATGTATATTACAGAATGAAAAACTAATGCCAACAATGTATAAAATTAATTGCTTGCTTTTAGCCTACTTGAAAAACCCATTCAGAATTTTCTCTGGAAATTTCAAATATAAAAAACCAAATCCTACTTCTTTACAGAAGTAGGATTGTGGCTCCTAACTAAACTAACCAATTACTTCTTATCGCTTACAAGAAATAATTATTTTTAATGACATCAAGTTTGATGTATGCTATTAATCAACTATATCTAAGAAAAGATTGTGTCATTTATAGTATATACGACACAAAACTAAATTTGGATTTTTTGAATTAAAAAAGTTTTTTCTGTTTGATTAGATTCTTGCTCTCACAGATTTTCTAATTACTGTTTTTGGCTCCTTCCCAAAAAAAACTGAGTATTTGAAAATCACAGATTTTCTAATTATTGTTTTTTGGCTTCTTCCCAAAAAAAACTAAGTATTTGAAAATCACAGATTTTCTAATTACTGTTTTTTGGCTTCTTCCCAAAAAAAACTAAGTATTTGAAAATCACAGATTTTCTAATTATTGTTTTTTGGCTTCTTCCCAAAAAACATCCATTTCAGACAAAGTCATGTCTTTTAAATCTTTATTTAATGTTTTTGCTTTGGCTTCTAGATATTGGAAGCGTTTTGTAAACTTCTTATTTGTGCGTTCTAAAGCGTTTTCTGGGTTTATTTTTAAAAACCTAGCATAGTTTACCATAGAGAATAATACGTCTCCAAACTCGTCTTCCATTGCGTTTTTATCGCCTTTTTGGACTTCTACTTTAAACTCTTCTAACTCCTCCTCTACTTTTTCCCAAACTTGCTCTGGTTGTTCCCAATCAAATCCAACTCCTGCTACTTTATCTTGGATTCTGTTTGCTTTTACTAAAGCTGGTAAGCTTTTAGGCACACCTTCTAACACACTGGATTTTCCTTCTTTTAATTTTAAGTTTTCCCAATTACGTTTAACCTCTTCTTCGTCTTGCACTTTTACATCTCCATAAATATGTGGATGTCTATAAATTAATTTTTCGCAAATTCCATTACAGACATCTGCAATATCAAATGCTTTTTTCTCGCTACCTATTTTAGCATAAAACACTAAATGCAACATTAAGTCACCAATTTCTTTTTTAACTTCTTCTAAATCGTTATCCAAAATAGCATCACCAAGCTCATACGTTTCCTCAATGGTTAGATGACGTAAGGTTTCCATGGTTTGCTTTTTATCCCAAGGACATTGCTCGCGCAACTCGTCCATAATAGTTAATAAACGGTCAAATGCTTTAAGTTGGTCTGCTCTAGAATTCATTTAAAAAAAGTTTTTGTAAAAGTACGTTGAATAGTTTCATCTTAAAAAACGAAAACAAAAAAATCCAGCAAAAGCTGGATTTTTATATATCTATAAATGGATAAAATGCTATTCTTCTTCGTCAGATTTTGAAGCTTCTTCAAAATTTAACATATCGTTTTTTTGAAGCATATTGTACCATTGTACTACTTTTTTAATATCACTTGGATATACTCTATCTTCATCATAATCTGGTAATACGTCAAAGAAATATTCTTCTAACTTATCTTTAGGATCTTTATGACTAATACTAGTTTGTGCTCCTTTTTCTTTAGCTTTAATTTTAGTTAACACCTCTTTTAAAGGTACTTCAGCAGTTAAGGTATAAATTGCAATCTCGCTTAAAATACTTACATTTTGTTGGATTCCAACAGACATACGTCTATTATCTATTAACGATTCGGCAATAAAACCACCTCTAGTTTGAGTTACTAATTTATATAATCCTGGTTTTCCAGCAATTGCTAATACTTTATCTAAAGCCATATTTTAATTTTTAAAGTGGGCAAATATCTTATGTTAGTTTGGGTTTTCCAAACGTTTAACGTTTCTTTTTCATTAATGGAAATTTCATGCGATAGTCTACATTAATTTTTCCTTTAGAAATGTTGGTTAATTTTCCTTTTATCAAGCGTCTTTTTAAAGGCGATAAATGATCTGTAAACAACACACCTTCAATATGATCGTACTCATGCTGGAAGACTCTTGCAGCCAAACCATCTAATTCCATAGTTTGCTTTTTAAAGTCTTCGTCTACATATTCAACTTTAATATTTGGTTGTCTAAAAACATCTTCTCTAACATCAGGAATACTCAAACAACCTTCATTAAAAGCCCATTCGTCTCCAGACTCTTCAACGATTACTGGGTTAATAAATGTGTGTTTGAAGCTTTTTAAAAAATCTGCTTCTTCTTTACCTAACACTTCTTCATCATCTGCAAAAGGAGATGCATCCACAATAAACAAACGGATTGGCAATCCAATTTGTGGTGCTGCTAAACCTACACCAAATGCACCATTCATGGTTTCGTACATGTTAGCGATTAACTCCTTTAAATTTGGATAATCTTTAGTAATTTCTTTTCCCATTTTTTTTAAAACGGGATCGCCATAAGCGACAACTGGTAATATCATACTGTCTTTTATTGATTATAAAGGTAACTTTGCAAGATTATGGTTGCACTAACCTCATCCAAAAGCGCTTTATTTTGTCTTTGTTTTTTCTTTAATCCACTATCAATTAATGTTTGCACTGCCATTTTAGAGGTAAAACGCTCGTCCACTCTTTTTACAGGTATACTAGGAAAAAAAGTTTGCAACTGACTTAAAAACGGTTTAATAAGTGCTTCGCTTTCGCTTGGCGTATTATCCATTTGTTTAGGTTCTCCTACTAAAATTAGCTCGACGTCCTCTTTATTTAGATAGTCTTTTAAAAATGCAATAAGCTCTTTAGTGTTAACAGTAGTCAAACCAGAAGCAATGATTTGCAGCTCATCTGTAACTGCTAATCCTGTTCTAACTTTACCAAAATCTACTGCTAAAATGCGAGCCATATTAATTTTTGTACAAATTTATAGTTTTATACTATTAACACCTTAAATATTGTGCCATATTTTAATTTTTACGAATTATATTTGCGTGACGTTAAAATTAACGTCCAATTGAGTGTTTTGTATAGTTTAAACAAAATATATCAAGAATAACAAGAACAAATAGTGGATTCCTGCTTTTGCAGGAATGACAAACAATAAAAAACTTCTGCTTTAACAGGAAAAACATTAAACAATTATCATGACAGAATTACAAAAAACTATTGAAACTGCTTGGGACAACCGAGAGTTATTAACTGAAACAAAAACTATTGAAGCGATTAGAGAGGTTGTAAACCTTTTAGACTTAGGTAAATTACGTGTTGCAGAACCTACTGCTACTGGTTGGCAAGTTAACGAATGGGTTAAAAAAGCGGTTGTATTATACTTCCCTATCCAGAAAATGGAAACTTTAGAAGCTGGTATTTTTGAATATCATGATAAAATCCCTTTAAAAAGAGGTTATAAAGAAAAAGGAATTAGAGTGGTACCAAACGCAGTAGCACGTCATGGTGCTTATATTTCTGCAGGAACTATTTTAATGCCAAGTTATGTTAATATTGGTGCTTATGTAGATGAAGGTACAATGGTAGATACTTGGGCAACTGTTGGTAGTTGTGCGCAAATTGGTAAAAACGTACACTTGTCTGGTGGTGTTGGAATTGGTGGTGTTTTAGAACCTTTACAAGCATCTCCTGTTATTATTGAAGATGGTGCTTTTATTGGATCACGTTGTATAGTTGTTGAAGGTGTACATGTAGAAAAAGAAGCTGTTTTAGGTGCTAATGTAGTATTAACGATGAGTACTAAAATTATTGACGTTACTGGTCCAGAACCTATAGAGATGAAAGGTCGTGTACCTTCAAGATCTGTTGTAATACCTGGTAGTTATACTAAAAAGTTTGCTGCAGGAGAGTTTCAAGTGCCTTGTGCATTAATTATTGGAAAACGTAAAGAGAGTACTAATAAGAAGACGTCTTTAAATGATGCGTTACGTGAGTATGATGTGGCTGTATAAATAGTCCATTTTAAAAAAAAATATCAAGTCTTTAAATTTTAATTTAGAGGCTTATTTTTTGTAGATCAAGACTTAAACCTCATCTTACGACCACTACGTCTCAACTTTTTACTATTAATTTTTAGTTGAAACGATCTGCTATGTTTTAGCATAGCGTCATGAGTATCTTGATAGGTTTTGTTATATAATTCTGCATACATTTTTGCAATAACCTTAACCATAGTTTTAGATAACCATAAACGTCTAAAGTTATGCATGCGCTTGTCAAAAGTCATGGTTTCAAAACGCATACGATTTAAATCTATTAAATAGAAATTATAATCAGTTTCGTCTTTAGTAATCAACGTATTTCCTGGAGAATGGTCTAAAAAATTGACATTATTTTCGTGTAATTTAAACGTAAACTCTGCAAATTGCTTTAAGATTTTGTCACGTTCCGGAAATAAAGGTTTGTGGATTAATTCTCTAAACTCAAAATCATAATCTATGTGCAAACTAATATAATAGCTGCTTTTTAATCCAAAAGCAGAACTGTTTTCTAGATAAGCAATTGGAAAAGGTGTTGAAATGCCACAATCTATCAATCTATTTGCATACTCAAAAGATCGTTTTGCTTTACTGGGTCGTATATATTTATAGACAAAACTATTAAAAACACCAGGCACTTTAAAGGATTTAATATTTACTTTTAAACCATCAATATCAAAAGATTTAATAACATTACGTTGACCTATAGTTACAGCATTACCAGAGCTTTCAAATGTTGAAATACAATTTTGAAGTTGTTCTTTTAAATACTGGTATTTTGGATGAATGTGTATAATAATTTTAATTTTAGTAATTGTTCAAAGATATATCAAACTAAATTTTAATAAAAGCCGATAAAATTATATTTTGCGGTATAGCTAAAATAATATTTTAAAAGATACTGAAACTAGCTTTACATAAATGAAAAAAATTCTTGTTATACAAAATAAACGAATTGGTGATGTGCTAATTGCATCTGTCATTGCACAGAACATGAAAACCGTTTATCCTAATAGTCAAATTGATTATTTAGTATATGACTTTACAGTTGGTGTTATTGAAAACAATCCAAATATTGACAATATTATTGCTGTAAACGAAAAAGAATTAAAACAAATCAATAATTTAAAGAAGCTAATAGGTCGTGTTAAAAAAACTAAATACGACATTATTTTTGATCCATATTCCAAACTTCAAAGTCGTATTATTTGTTACTTCTCTGGAGCAGCAATGCGTATTGGTTTTCAAAAACGTGGTAAAAACCCTTGGTTTAAATTTTACACACATACAGTTCCGTTTTTAGAAGAAAAAACACATAATTGTGGTAAAGCTATTGAAGATAGAATCCATATGTTTAATTCCTTTTTTCCTTTAGCTGAAGACAAAATAGATTATGAGCCACATATTGTTTTAACCAAAACAGAGCTACAATACGACAAACTAAACAAATACAATAAACCAGCAATAATGTTGGGTATTTTAGGTAGTACACCTCAAAAATCGATGCCTTATAAATATATTGTTACACTAATAGACCATATAACTTCTACTTATGATGTTAATGTGTTGTTTAATTACTCTCCACATCAAAAAGAAGATGCATTAAGTATTTATAAGCAGTGTACAAACAAGGATAGCATCATTATTGACATTTATGAAGATAGCATTAGAGGTTTTATAACTTTAATGAATAAATGCGAGTTATTAGTTGGTAACGAAGGTGGTATTGTCCATATATCTAAAGCATTAAACAAGCCAACATTTACTATATTTTCTCCTTATGTTTTAAAAGAGCATTGGGCAAGTTTTGAAGATGGTAAAACGCACACGTCTATTCATCTACTAGAAGAAAAACCTGATTTATTTTCTACAGACAGAGAAGAACGTCGTAAAATTGAAGAAGATCCAAGCTACATGTATAAACAACTAACTCCAGAAATGATTATTCCAAAATTGGATGCTTTTTTGAAGTTACATTTGAAGAAATAAAATTTTCATAAAAAGCTTTCTCGCAAAGACGCCAAGATGCTAAGTATCGACTAACTACTTATCACTGTTTAACTTCTCAATACCATAAGGTGTTTTAATCACCTTATTATCCTTTACATTTTTTCTAATTGCTAAGTTACGATCTAAAGACTCTTTGGTTTTGTAACCTCTTGGATGGTCTAAATGTAGCACAATTGCTTTATGTCTAATTTGTTTAGACTTTATACCATAATTAAATAAACGTTCACCTAATTCGCGATCTGGCCCACCATATTGCATACGCTCGTCATAACCATTTATTGCTATTAAATCGTCTTTCCAAGCACTTGAGTTGCAATTATTAAACGTTGCTCCTGTTGGTGTTACAACATCCAAAACATCTGCCAAAATACCACTAGCATTCATTTTTAATGCATTTTTAAAACTAACACTTCCATTTTTTTTAAGCCAATTAGTGTCAAAACAATTTTCGCTTTCGATATCTTTTAAGGTAATCATTTCACTGGTTGGCATATCTAATTTTAAATAACCACCAGATAGAAAATAGCCTTTCTCTGCATATTTAGCATGTGTCGACACAAAATCTGTACGTGCAATACAATCACCATCTGTCATTAAAATATAGTCATGCTCTGTTTGTACTATACATTTATTTAATAATTCTTGACGTCTGTAGCCTTTATCCTCATGCCAAATATGACGTAAGGTTACTGGGTAATCTTCCCTAAAACTATCAATTAATTGTTTAGTCGTTTCACGTGATCCATCATCAGCAACAATCACTTCAAAATTTTCATAATCTTGATGCTTGTAGCTTTCTAAAACTTTGGCAAGCCAAGCTTCAGAATTATAAGTACTAACAATAACTGTAATAGGTAAACCACTCATTTAATTGACATTTTATTGGCTACAAAGATAAGACTATTTAAAGTATTGATAAACTTAGATTTGTTTAAGCTAGAATTATTAACGTAAATTTGTGTTTTACTTTTTAGATGAAATCACTTACTGTAATCATACCAACTTATAACGAGCAAGACTACCTTGAAAACGCGTTACGTTCCATCCGTTTTGCTGATCAAATCATAGTAGTTGACTCAATGAGTACTGATAAAACAGTTCAGATTGCAGAGCGTTATAATTGTCAAGTGTTATCCAGAAAATTTGATAATTTTTCTAATCAAAAAAATCATGCGTTGCAGTATGCAACTGGAGAATGGATTTTGTTTATTGATGCTGACGAGCGTGTTCCAAATGCCTTAAAACAAGAAATTATTGCTGCAATGGACAGAAATAAACATGCTGGTTACAAACTAAATTTTCCGCATTTTTATATGAATCGTTTTTTATATAATCATAGTGATAATGTGACACGTTTAGTTAAACGCGATAATTGTAAATTTGAAGGATTAGTACACGAAAAATTGATTGTAGATGGTACTATTGGACAACTTAAAAACCCTGTATTACATTTTACCTATAAAGGTTTACTACATTATATTAGTAAAAAAGACAGTTATGCTTGGTTCCAAGCAGAACAACTACTTAAAAAAGGAAAAAAAGCCACTTATTTCCATTTAGCATTTAAACCTTTTTATCGTTTTTTTAGTAGCTATATTTTACGTCGTGGATTTATGGATGGTATTCCTGGATTAGCAGTAGCCAGCATTAATGCTTATGGTGTGTTTTCTAGATATGTTAAGTTAATGTTGTTGCAGAAAGGGATTAGGTAGTAAAACCCTCTTTTAACTAAAACCAACTCTTTCCTTTCTTTAATTTCTTCTTAAAAACTTTCAAACTATCCTCTCCTTTAATATCTAAACGTTGGATTTCGTAATGATTTTTAAACGGAAAGGTATTCACTCTGTTTCCAATTCGTAAACCATAAGCAATATTATTTTGCTTTAAACATTTAAAAAAAGCATGTTGCTCCTCTCCTGTTTTAGGATATTTACCATAAGGATAAGCTATGGTGTTATTAATATCTAGTCTATTTTCTATTATAAAATTTTTACATAAATCAAAGTCATTTTGAATAGTTTCAATAGATAATTGATCATAACGTTGATGTGCAAAACTGTGTAAGCCAAGCTCGATAACGTCACTACTTAAAGACTGTAATTGTGCAACAGACATTATAGGTTCTGTACCTTTATCCCAAGTATTGACACCTCCAACATACTTAAAAGGAATATAAAAACACGCCTTTAAGTCATGCTTTACAAACAATGGATAAGCTAATTCTAATTGATTAACGTACACATCATCAAAAGTGATAATTACTGATTTTTCAGGAAATTCTTGTGCAGATTTAAATTGTTGTAAATCTTTAAAATGAAAGGTTGTATAGCCTTCAGATTTTAAAAATAGTAATTGTTCTTCTAATTTTTTTACATCAATAGTTAAACCATGACTCTCATTTGACTGAGTGGTTACACTATGATACATTAATATTGGAAGCTTTGGCATTGTTCTTAAATTGAATAGTCTTCGCACAAATATATAAAGCCTAATGGTTATATTTGCCAAAAATCAGACTTTCTATTTCATGATAAGCGCTTTAGCTATTACATATAACGAAGAAGAGAATATAGAACGCTATATAGAAAGCTTGTCTTTTGCAGACGAAATTATTATAGTAGACTCTTTTAGTACAGATAAAACTGCTGAGTTAGCAAAAAAACACAATGTTACTTTTATACAACGTGAGTTTGATGATTTTTCGTCTCAAAAAAATTATGCCATTAGTTTAGCTAAACATGATTGGGTTACCTTTTTTGATTTAGACGAAATTATTCCTGAAGCTTTAGCTAAAGAAATTGTAACTACAGTTAAATCTAATCCTAAAAATAAAGCGTTTCGCGTTAAGCGCGACTTTCATTTTATGGGAAAACGCATAAAATATAGTGGCTTTCAAACAGATGTTGCTGTTAGGTTATTTAACAAAAATCATTGTAAGTATAACGGAAAACTTGTCCATGAAGCGATTGAAACCACTACAACTATAGGCAATTTAAAGCACGCAATAAATCATCAAACTTATAAAGACTTTGATACGTATAACAACAAATTAAGTCTATACAGTAAATTACAAGCAGAAGCTTTATTTAAAAAAAATGTACGACCAAATTTGTACCATTTTTTATTTAGACCTTGGTACAGATTTATGCATCAATACTTTTTACGTTTTGGATTTTTAGATGGTAAAGAAGGCTTTATTATTTGTTATGTCCATGCGTTTTCGGTATTTAAACGCTATATCCAACTTTGGACTATGTATCGTAATATTGATTAAGCTAAATATTTATCAACTCCGTTTTTAGCCCATTTTATTTTTTTATTGACTGTCTCTTGCTCGATAGAATCGTTAATTTCAAATCTATCACGAGACTTTTCATTATGATAAATATGAAATACAATACTTCTGTAACGCAAACGTCTAGCTTGTAATCCTATATTATGAAATCTAAGAACTAGTTCAGAATCCTCTCTTCCCCAACCTGTAATGTCTTCGTTATAACCATTTACAGCAATAAAATCTTTTCTAAAGTAAGATGCATTGCAGCCTCTAAACTTGCTAGAAAATTCAGTACTTGGCTTGTACAACTGACTTAAAAATGGAATATGCAATGCACGTGTACGTTTTTTAATTCCTTTAGAAAAAGCATTAAAACGTATTTGTTTACTACTAAATAACGTCTCTAAATGTGATTTTTGAATATTTACACGAGAACCAAAAAGATAAGTATTATCCTTAACAAACTGTAAATGATCTTTTATAAAATGATGATGCATAATGCAGTCTCCATCGACCTGAATAATATATTCTCCTGAGGATTGTGCAACCGCTTTATTTAAAATATGTGCTTTTTTAAACCCATTATCTACTTGCCAAATATGTTTTACAGGAATGGAAAACTGTGTTTTAAAACTATCAATCAACAATTTTGTGTCTTCAGTCGACCCATCGTCTGCTATAATAATCTCGTCAGGTAATTGACTTTGTTTCAAAACACTTAACAAGACCAATTCTAAAGCTTTTGGCCAATTATAAGTAGCAATTAATAAAGTTGTTTTTAAGTTTTTCATTTTAAAAATAAGATTCAAAGTCTATTTTACTTTTATTAAAAATCTTTAAAAACTTAAACCATTGTCCAAAGTTTTTTTTCCTCAAAAATGATTTGGAAGGTGCTAAACTTTCATCATTTTCAACCATCGTTTTAATTTGGTTTAGATCATGTGTTGGAAAGTAACCTAAGCTTTTCCATATTTCTGGATCTAAATAAAACAGGTTTTTTAATTCTTTATAATTGTCTTTATTAGCTTTTTGCCATTTAGGGAAAAACTGATCATTTAGTTCATGAGAATGTCCCCAATTATCTAACTTAAATTTAAGCGATGCTTCATCTCTTGACAAGCATTCATGCAATAATACATTATTGGTATAAATAACACGCTCTTTATTATTTCTTGCATATTTATAATTAGGGTAATTTGTTGCTAACATTACCTTTGTTGGCTCGTCAACATACAACATTCCTTCCTCTAAATATTTATAGATATTAATTAAAAATCCAGCAATTTGAACTGGATTTTTTTTAGGATTATCTAAAAATTTATCGTGTTGTCTTAAAGTGTTTACAAACTGTTTAAAGTCTATAAAAATCTCGTCAGAATCTACCTGAACTAACCAATTACCAATTCCCATTTTTAAGGATAGCATATGACGCTCTCTAGTGTCATTCTGGATTGCATTTAATTCTGGTACATAAAAATTGTCTTTATAAATTTCAATTTTATTGTCTTTATCAAATTGTGCTAACCATTCAAAAAAAGCAGGATCTACTTCAAAATGTTCGCCTTTCCAAGTACTTTGTTCATGGTCAAGTGCTAGATAAATTTTATCTGCTTCTTTATAAACTGGAGGAATAGATAATTTTAATTTATCGTAGTCATAAGACATTAAAAAGCCAACAACAATGTTTTTCATTATAAGTAATTAGTCAAACAAAATTAACAAATAATAAAAACTTAAGTGAACCAATCTATTGGTTTTATTTATTTTTACCGAAAATCAACTACATGGATGTTTCTATAATTATTGTAAACTACAACTCTTCCGGTTATACTATAAATTGTATTGACTCTATTTACAAATACACTAAAAATCTTAGTTTTGAGATTATCGTTGTTGATAATCAATCCAAAACAGACGATTTAAACACTTTAGAAAATCATTTAAAATATGCAAATTTTACACTAATTAAAAGTGACGACAATTTAGGTTTTGGTGGAGGAAACCATTTAGGTTACCAACAAGCCAAAGGACGTAATTTAGCATTTGTAAATAATGATGCTGAGCTAACAGAAAACGCTTTATTACAATTATTAAATTATAGTGATGCACATCCTGAGGTAGGTTGTTTAGGCTTAAAGCAAGTTGATGCTGAAGGTGACACTTTTAAATATAGCTATAGACAATTTATAGATTTAAGTTACCATTTATTTGACCAGAAAAAACCAGTTAAGTATTACAGTAAACTATATAATTCTGATTTATCAGAACCATTTACAGTAGATCTAGTGTCTGGTGCTTTTATGTTTTTTAAAACAGATGCTTATGAAAAAGCAGGTGGTTTTGATCCTGAAATATTTTTATTTTATGAAGAAATGGATATTTGTTTACGTTTAAAAAAGCAAGGTTATTCTACCCAGTTTTATCCAAAATCTAGCTTTATCCATTATATGGGAAAAAGCTCTGGTAATGTCGCTTTAAAAAGAGAGTTTACAGTATCCTACCTATATGTTATCAAGAAAAACTACAGTGCTTTATATTATCAGTTTCTACGTTTTATTTTAATCTTAAAATATGGTGTAAAAAGCATTTTTAAGCCTAAAAAACATGCTATTCCTTTTAAAATAGCTTTAAAAGGAGGAGATAGTTTGCGTTTTTCTATGAGAGCTAAACGTTAATTATTTGTAGTATTTGAGCTTCTGTTGTCGCTAAAGAAAATGGTTGTAAAATAGTTTGACAGCTATCACTTGCAGCATTCCAAAGCGTTATATTAGTATATAAATCAATTATTTTTTTGGCAGTATCTTCTGCAGTATTAGCAATCATTGTGTTTTTTTGATTTCCAAATTCAAACCCTTCAGCTCCTACATCTGTAGTTACTAAGGGTAAACTATGCTCTAAACTCTGTCCAATTTTTCCTTTAATTCCTGCACCAAATCTTAAAGGAGCAACAAATAATCTTGTTTTATTTAAAAACATATTTAAATCATCCACAAAACCTAAAACGTTAAATTTATTAGTAGCCAAATTATTTATTTCTTCAGTAAAATAACTACCAACAATATTAACTTCTACTTCTGGTAATTTTTGCCAAACTATTGGCATAACATCTTGTCTTAAATGTTTTACAGCATCGATATTTGGGTCATGCCTAAAGCTTCCTACAAAAAGCATATCTTTTCTATTTTCAAAACTATTAAAGTCAGGTTTTTTTTCTAGATGTTGATGTATATTACTAATCAACACTACCTTTTCTTCTTCATTAAAGTGCTGTTTTAACAACACTTTATCTGTGGTAGAAATTGCAATTACAGTATCTGCAATTTTACAATTTTCAAGTTCAATTTTTAGAAATTTTTCTGCTTCCGTTTTTAATGACTCGTTTTTAGTAAGCTCGTATTCTCTTAATAATCTTATGTAATGAAAATCCACCATATCAAACACTAGTTTAATATCTGGATTTGCCGATTTTACAATAGATTGAAACTTACTAAAAATTAATGGTCTATGTAACCAAGCCATATCCATTTTTGGAGCAACTAGTTTTATAAAATCTTCTTTTGTAACTAAATTTCCAGACTTATCAATACTTGGTTGATATACATTAACGCCTAAATCAATAAACTTTTGAATATAATCGCTTTTGTATTTATACTGTTTTAAATCCGCAATTAAAAAAACTGAAACCTTATTTTTTAGAAGCAATTTGATAATCTCAGTCAAACGTCTTGAACCAGAATCTTTATTAAATTCAGGTATAATCTCGTCAATAATTAACACGTTTTTTTTAGAGAATAAGAAATTATTAAAATCAAATGTCTTGTTTTCCTTTTTTAGTTTTTGTGTTAATAAAAACGTTCTGTATTTAATTTTAAGTTGCTTAAACATTTATAATTGATAGTCTTTTTTTAATGTAAATACTTCCTCTTTCATTGAAACAATTAAGTCTGACATCACGTTATTATCTGATAAATTAAAATCAATACTCTGATGGTTTTTCAATTTATCAAGTAAATAATTTTCGTTTTTCTTTTTAAAAGCTGTTTTAAAGATTTTATATAGTTTTCGACGTCTTAAAGATGGTGCTTCAATATAAATATTGTCTTTGATGCCTACAGATAACAACCAATCATTCCATTTAAATTCAGAGACTTTTTCACCTTCATGCAAGTGTGCATTAAAACGTAAACGTTTCCATGGTACACGTAAAACATCTGCTAAAATACAACCATGCATAGCTTCGCTAATTATAGTTTTACAACTTGAAATATCTTTCATAAACTGCTCAACATCTCCATTGGTTGGTAAAATTAATTTCCAGCCTAATTGATCACAAATCTGCTGCCAATTTACTTTATCTATAGATTTAAAATAAGGTATAAAACCAATTTCATGCTGTTTTGGTATATTTAAATAGTCTTTATATTCTGGTATTAATGCTAAAAAGTAAGCACCATCAGCAACATATTTATCTAATGTATTAGTTAATTTTAATGAGCTATATGGACCACGTAAAAAACGAATATCCCAAGAGTCATCAAAATTGAACTTTTCATTAATAGACCTTACTCCTGTTCCAAAAACAACTTTTTGTTTACAGGTTTCTGCTTCTTTTAAAAAGTATGAATTTTCTATTAAAATTGAACCTATTCCAAAAAATGCCACATCATTATTATCAAAAAAAGTGTCTCCAAAAATTTTAGGCCATAACCATAAATTTAAATCATCACCAAAATTTCCTTTTTCAGATTTATAATAAATTAATTTCATCTATTTTTGTTTCCTCAAATATATAATAAAAATGAGTGTTAGCATGTCTTCAGAAATAGAAAAAGCAATAGAAACTTTAAAACAAGGTGGACTTATTTTGTACCCAACAGATACAGTTTGGGGAATTGGTTGTGATGCAACAAATGCTAATGCTGTACGTAAAGTATATAAACTAAAACAGCGTGATGACTCCAAAGCCTTAATATGTTTAGTAAACAACTATAGCATGCTAGAAAGACATGTAGATAACGTTCCAAAAATAGCCTATACCATTTTAGATATTGCAGACAAACCAACTACAGTTATTTATGATGCTCCAGCTGGAATTGCAGAAAACCTAGTTGCAAAAGACAACACTTTAGCTATCAGGATTGTTAACCATACTTTTTGCGAAAAACTAATAAAATATTTTGGAAAACCAATTGTATCTACCTCAGCAAACATAGCTGGTCAGTCTACACCAAAATCCTTTAAAGAAATTGATGAAGCAGTTATAAAAGGTGTAGATTATGTCGTAAATTTGGACCAACAAAAAAATGGAGGAAACCCTTCTACTATTATTAAATTATCTAATAAAGGAGAAGTTAAAATTATCCGTGAGTAAATTTTATAATGAATTTTAAACAAGCATTACAAAACCCAATATTTAAAATCATAACTCAAGCGTCTAAAAACTTAAATTTAGACAGTTATGTTATTGGTGGTTTTGTACGTGATTACATCTTAAAAAGAGGTAATGCTAAAGACATAGATATTGTTGCTATTGGAAGCGGAATAGCACTTGCTAAAGAAGTTGCCAAACTATTACCTAACAAACCAAAAGTACAAGTCTTTAAAACGTATGGTACAGCAATGCTACGTTTTAATGATATTGAAATTGAATTTGTTGGTGCACGAAAAGAATCTTATAACGAAAATAGCAGAAACCCAATAGTCGAAAACGGAACCTTACAAGATGACCAAAACCGTCGTGATTTTTCAATTAATGCGTTAGCTTTAAACCTATCCGAAGCTAATTTTGGCGATTTACTAGACCCATTTAATGGAATTAAGGATTTAGATAATAAAATTATTAAAACGCCTTTAAACCCTGATATTACTTATAGTGACGACCCATTACGTATGATGCGTGCTGTTAGATTTGCAACCCAATTAGATTTTATAATTGAAGACGAATCTTTAAACGCAATTACTAGAAATAATGAGCGCATTAAAATTATAACTAAAGAGCGTATTGTTGTCGAGTTAAATAAAATACTAGAAAGTAAAACACCTTCAAAAGGGTTTTTATTACTTGAAAAAACTGGGCTTTTAAAACACTTTTTACCAGAAATAACAAACCTAAAAGGTATTGACGAAGTCGAAGGACAAACACATAAAGACAATTTTTATCACACTTTAGAAGTTGTGGATAACATTGCAAAAAACACAGACAATGTCTGGTTACGTTGGGCTGCTTTGTTACATGATATTGGAAAAGCACCAACAAAACGTTTTAGCAAAAAAGTAGGTTGGACCTTTCATGCGCATGAGTTTGAAGGTTCTAAAATGGTATATCATTTATTTAAGCGCTTAAAAATGCCCTTAAATGATAAAATGAAATTTGTCCAAAAACTGGTATTTATGAGCTCAAGACCTATCGTTTTAGCTCAGGATATAGTTACAGATTCTGCTGTACGACGTTTAGTTTTTGATGCAGGAGATTATGTAGATGATTTAATGACACTTTGCGAAGCTGACATCACTACAAAAAATCCAAAACGTTTTGAAAAATATCATAATAATTTTAAAATTGTTAGAGATAAAATAATTGAAGTCGAAGAAAAGGATCATGTACGTAATTTTCAACCACCTGTTTCTGGAGAAGAAATAATGAAAACCTTTAATTTAAAACCTTCAAAAGAAATTGGAATAATAAAAGAAGCTATAAAAGAAGCTATTTTAGATGGAGTAATCCCAAACGAACACCAAGCTGCTTTTAATTTAATGCTTGAAAAAGGAAAAAAATTAGGTCTAACCAAACATTAAAAATGATGTTAGAATTAATTAAAACAGATTCTAATAATCAAGATTTTATAAATCTTGTAAAACAATTAGATAGCTATTTAAAAGTTACTGATGGTGACGAACATGATTTTTATAATCAATTTAATAGTATAGATAGTTTAAAACACACTATTGTTGCCTATTTAGATAATATTCCTGTTGGTTGTGGTGCATTTAAACCTTTTAATGAAAATACTGTAGAAGTTAAACGCATGTTTACAACAGAAGTAACAAGAGAAAAAGGAGTTGCCACTCAAATCCTTCAATCACTTGAAAATTGGGCAAAAACTTTAGGTTACCACTACTCTATTTTAGAAACAGGAATTAGGCAAGTCGAGGCTGTAAAATTTTACAAAAAATGCAATTATCAAATTATAGATAATTATGGACAATATATAGGTATAGAGAATAGTCTATGCTTTAAAAAAGAATTGTAATAACAATTTGTCATTCCTACGAAAGCAGGAATCCACAATGACAATTAAAGTTTAATTAAAAAGATTCCTGCCTACGCAGGAATGACAATAAAAAGATGGAAAAAGACAACAAAAAAGTGATCTATTGGTTATTAACAGGTTGCTTACTTATTTTTATAATGGTTATTGTTGGTGGAATTACTAGATTGACACATTCTGGTCTTTCAATTTCTAATTACAAACTTATTTCTGGAACTATTCCTCCAATGAATGATATAGAATGGAAAGAAGCTTTTGATCTTTACAAACAATATCCTGAGTATCAAAAACTAAACACCCATTTTACTATTGAAGATTTTAAAGACATTTATTTCTGGGAGTGGATCCATCGTGTGATTGGTCGTTTTATTGGTTTGGTGTTTTTCTTACCATTTTTATACTTTTTATTAACAAAACAATTAACCAAACCTACCATAAAAAAATCAATCATTTTAATGTGTTTAGGTGCATTCCAAGGATTTTTGGGTTGGTATATGGTTAAAAGTGGGTTGGTAGATCGTCCAGATGTTAGTCACTACAGACTAGCTATGCATTTAACCACAGCATTTATAACCTTTGCAGCTACCTTTTGGGTCGCTTTAGACTTAATGTTTCCGTTTAGCAATGTTCAAAACACTAAGTTTAAAAACTTAGTAAGAGTCGGAATGCTAGTGTTAATTGTTCAGATTGTTTATGGTGCTTTTGTTGCAGGATTGGATGCTGGATTAGTACATAACCATTGGCCAATGATGAGTGAAGGTCAATTTATACACGAGAGTGTGTTTTTAGAAAAACAATCAGCAATTGATAGTTTTACAGAAGGCAAAAGTGGTGTGCAATTTGTGCACAGAACATTAGCATATGTTGTAGTCGTTTTTATCCTATTAATATATTTTAGAGGAAAAAAATTGGTAGAAAACAATTATCAAAGACGTGCTTTAAACGTATTAATAAGCTTAGTCTTTTTACAATTTATACTTGGTGTTTTTACACTACTATTGCAAGTTCCTGTTTGGCTTGGAGTTGCACATCAAATTGGTGCATTTTTACTACTTACAGCAATGACATTTACTCTGCATCGCTTTAGTAAATAATGTTTAAATAATGTATCTTTGCATACTTATTTTTAATTATGGTTTACAGATTCAGAGTTATACTAGACAACGATACCGAAGAAGATATTTTCAGGGATTTTGAAATTCGCGAAAGCGATACCATGGAGGATTTACATAATGTTATCACTCAAAGTTTTGGCTTTGATGGTACAGAAATCGCATCATTTTATATTAGTGACGAAGAATGGAATCAAGGCGAAGAAATTAGTCTTTTTGATATGAGTGACGGATTAAATGCTGTGAGGTTAATGAATGAAACTACAATCTCTGATACAGTACATGAAGCACAAACAAAACTAATCTACGTTTATGATTTTATGAACATGTGGACCTTTTTTGTAGAGTTAGCTGAAATTGTTGAAGTTGCTGAAGGTGTTGACTATCCTAACCTAATGTATGTCCAAGGTCAAGTACCTACTGAAGCTCCAGAAAAAGTTTTTGAAGCAGAAAAAGATGAATTTGATCAAGAGTTTGATGATGATTTTGATGTGGATGATTACGACAACCTTGATTTTGAGGAAAACTGGAATTAAAACCCTTTAGTATTTACATCTTCATAATTACGCTTAACAAACTGTAAAGCTTTTTTTAAAACTTCACCCATATTTTTACTTTTTTTAAACTCTAAATCTAATGTATAATCATAGATTTTAGATTTTAATAATTCAATATGCTTCAGGTTTGAAATAGAATCATTTATCATACAATCCAATAACTCTGTTATTCGATCATGGCAACTTATCATTCGTTTGGCAACTATAGAGCGTTCTTCAATTTTATATTGATTAATAGATTCTTTTTTAAATTTTTCAGAGACTAATGCCACAAGTTTTAAATTCTCTTTAAAAAACTGAGGTCTATATACATTAAATTTTCCTTCGTAAGATTGTTGGTCAAAATCTATTGCTCTAATTTTAAAAACTACATGATCAAAATCATGAGTTGGTACAATTACATAGTTGTAAGATCGCATGTCACCAAGCAATCTAATCATACAACGCTCGTTAAACTTAACAAACTCTTTTGCTATTTGCGATTTTTCAGGTTCTGTACAATCGTCAAGCATGTTTTCTATAAATTCGTCACCAGGTATTCCTGCAATATGCTCTTCAATTAAAGTGTTTTTATGCACCATAAAATTGAGGTTGTATGGAGACAACATATGCTCTAACTCCAACCCATAAATTCTGGAAGCATCTGCTTTTTTAACATAAAAATAAGTGTAATTATCATTTAAAATATTTCTAATTTTAATCCTAAAAGGTTTAGAATTGCCAAAAGTGCAATAATCTATTGCATCAATATTTAAAAAAGATAATGTTGTGTCATTACCATCAGAATGTAATTGAGTATACACTTTTTTTAAACTTAAGTCTATTTCTGTTCTATCAGAATCGCTAAAATAGACTCTAATCCAAAGTGTGTCTTTATCATTTTTATCATAAACAGTTATGGAACCTTGAAAACGTAATAAATCATCATAAAGCACAGAAATTTTAGAGTTTCTATTATATTCTGATAAATAATTATGTAATTTATCATTAACTGGATAAGAAGGTTTTTTCTTAGAAATTTTTAAATCGTCCATAAGTTTTATTGTTACTCAAATTTAAAACTAATTTTTAAATTGTAACATTTTTCTAGAAACATCGTCTTACTATTAAACCAACCAATAACATCAATCATCTTGGAAACTATTTTAAATATTAGTAATCTTACTAAAAAGTATGGCAGTTTAACTGCTGTAAACAATTTATCCTTTACCATTAAAAAAGGTAATGTTTATGGTATATTAGGGCCTAACGGAAGCGGTAAATCAACCACTTTAGGTATTACATTAAACGTTGTTAATGCTACCAATGGTAGCTTTAGTTGGTTTGACGGAAATACCTCAACCCACAACGCATTAAAAAAAGTAGGAGCTATTATAGAGCGACCTAATTTTTACCCTTACATGTCAGCCTACAAAAACTTAAAATTGGTGTGTAAAATTAAAGGGATAAGTGATGATAAAATTGACGAAAAACTAGAAATTGTTGGTCTTTTAGATAGAAAAGACAGTAAGTTTAAAACATTTTCTCTTGGAATGAAACAACGTTTAGCTATTGCTTCTGCTTTATTAAACGACCCTGAAATATTAATTTTAGACGAACCGACCAATGGTTTAGACCCACAAGGAATCCACCAAATTAGAGCTTTAATAAAAGAGATAGCAAGTCAAGGTACTACTATATTATTGGCATCCCATTTATTAGACGAAGTAGAAAAAGTTTGCTCTCATGTAGTGGTACTTAGAAAAGGACACAAGCTTTATGAAGGTCCTGTAGACCAAATGATTTCTAGCGAAGGCTTTTTTGAACTAAAAAGTGACAATAATCAAGCGCTTTTAGAGTATTTAAACACACATTCTAACATAAAAAACACTAAAGTAACAGATGATTTAATTACTGCTTTTTTAGACAAACCAATGTCTGCGTCTGCTTTTAATAAAGAGTTACTAGAAAAAGGGATAGCGTTATCCCATTTAGTACTAAGAAAAGAAAGCTTGGAAGAGCAATTTCTTCAGCTTACGGACAATTTAGACGATTCTAATTAATCATCAATCAAAAAACTACAATCATGTTACGACTTTTATCAATAGAATTACAAAAATTACTAGAAAACAGAACTAGTAAGATCTTAATATTTTCATCATTTATATTACCCTTTTTTGTTATTGTTTTATCCTCAATAAAAATTAACTTCTTTGGCTATTTTACTCTAGACTTAGGTAGTGTTGGTATATTTGATTTTCCATCCATTTGGCATACAACAACCTTTTTTGCTGCTCAATTTAAACTGTTTTTTGCAGTTGTTGTTGTAAGTATGGTTGCTAACGAGTATAGTAATAAAACATTAAAACAAAATTTAATTGATGGGCTAAGCAAAAAAGAATTTATCTTAACAAAGTTTAGTGCTATCGTATTTTTCTCGTTAGTATCAACCGTATTAATTGGATTAATCACTTTGGTTATTGGACTTTACTATTCCGGACAATCAGAAGCTTACTATATGTTTAGTGAGTCAATATTCCTTTTAGCATATTTTGTTAAACTAGTTGGTTTTTTTAGTCTATGCCTTTTTCTTGGTATGCTAATCAAACGATCTGCATTTGCTTTAGGCTTTTTATTCTTATTATTTATTTTAGAATGGATAGGTTATCTGGTAATTTTGAAGAATACTACAGAAGAAATTGCGACACAAATTCAGAATTTTTTCCCACTAAAATCTATGTGGAAATTAATTGATGAACCTTTTAGACGTATAGCATCTACAAAAATACCAATGAATGAAGAGTTTTTATACGATTATGCAGTCCATTGGCACGAAATTGCTATTGTTTTAGTCTGGACTACATTATTTATTTATTGGTCTTATGCATTACTAAAAAAACGTGACTTATAAAAAGCAGCTACTTTTTAACATTTAGCCTATATATTTAAAACATTTTTATAATATCTTTACTAGCTATTGCTAAACAAACATGAAAAAGATATTATTAATTCTTATACTACTTTGTAGTTACACTTTTGTGGCTCAAAACGAAGCAGCCAATTGGTATTTTGGAAACAATGCTGGTATTAATTTTGACACAAATACCAATGCAGTTACTGCTGTATTAGATGGGCAATTGTCTACAGATGAAGGCTGCACCAGTATCTCTGATGGTAATGGTGATTTATTATTTTATACAGATGGAATAACTGTTTACAATCAAAATCATTTTGTTATGGCTAATGGTAATGGTTTAGAAGGAAATCCATCTAGTACACAATCTGCTATTATTATTCCAAAACCTGGAGACCCAGATATCTACTATATTTTTACTCAAAGTACTACGTTTAGTGGTGGTTCTGATGAAGGTTTCAATTATTCAATAGTCGATATGACTCAAAACGGTGGTTTGGGTATTGTAACACTTAAGAATCAATTTTTACTTCATAAAGCATCAGAAAAATTAAGTGCAGTTTTAAGAGATTGTCAAACACAAAACATATGGGTTATTACTTTTGCGGATGATGATGCTTTAACAAATCCAGGAGCTTTAGACAATAACAATAATACATTTTATGCTTTTGAAGTCTCTGCAACTGGAGTTAATACCACACCTGTAATTTCTAATGTGCCAATCACAATAAATGAAAGAAGAGGTTATCTTAAGTTTTCTCCTAATGGAGAAAAAATAGCTTGTGCTAATGTTGGAAGTGGCCTATATCTTTTCGATTTTGATACTTCAACAGGTATGGTAAGTAACCCTGAACAAGTTATAACTACATTTGACCCTCAAGGCAAACCTCAATCTCCTTATGGAGTAGAGTTTTCACCTAATAATAATGTTTTATATGTATCAACTTATTTTGAAACATTACAAGCTGACTTTAACAACCCTAATGCGCAATATGGTGCATTATTACAATACGATTTAACAGCTGGAGATATTAATGCTATCAATGCATCTGAGCGAGTTTTAGATGAAAGAATCATGTACAGAAGTGCTTTACAACTTGGTCCTGATAGTAAAATTTATAAAACAGAAAGTAGTACATATAGTACTGGTTTAGATTATTTAACATATATAAATAATCCAAACATATATAACGACCCAAACAATTATAATTATATTAATAATCAAATTGATTTAGTTGGTCGACTATCAAGACAAGGACTACCACCTTTTATAGCTTCATTTTTTGCAGAAAAAATAGATATTATTCCTACAGATGTTACAAACACAGTTAATCTTCCCTTATGTGTAGGAGAAAATTACACCCTAATTGCAGAAGATATTCCAGGTGCAACTTACACTTGGACGCAAGACGAAGTGCTAATTCCTACACCAGTAATCCCAAATGAATTATTAATTAATGCCAATGGTAATTATGAAGTTTTAATCGAACTAAATAATAATGATTGCGAAACAAAAGAAGGACAAGCAATTGTAACTTACTACGATGTTCCAATAGCAACACAACCAAACGATATTATAATTTGTGATGATGATAATGATAATATATCTTCTTTTCTATTCTCAGATTTAGATGCTGACATTTTAAATGGTCAAGATGCTATTGTTTTTAGTATTAAATATTTTGCTTCTCAAGCAGATGCGGATTTAGACCAAAACGAATTAGCAAGTCCTTACTTAAATACAAATCCTCAAGAAACCATTTTTGCAAGAATATTTAATAGCAATAACACAAATTGCTATGATACTACTAGCTTTAACATTGAAGTCTATAACACTCCAGTAATTGGAACTCTAGCAGATTTTGAAAATTGTGATGACCTTTCTGATGGAGATGATACTAATGGGCAAACCACTATTGATTTGTCAACTTACCATCCAGAAGTCTATGGTACGCAAAGCACTACTCTTTTTGATATATCTTATCATAGTTCTCAAAACGATGCTGATTTAGGAAACAATCCTTTGGCTTTAAACTATTATAATACAACACCAATTAACCAAACCATTTTTGTGCGTTTAGAAAACACAAATAATTCAGACTGTTTTGCAACGCAAAGTATTAATCTAACTATTAACCCAGTTCCAGAAGCCTTTAACTCAGTACTTTTTCAATGTGATGAGGATAGTATTCCTGATGGTTATACTGCTTTTAATCTAACAGAAGCTATTCCTGAATTAACCAACAATGCTACCGATGTTTCTGTTACTTTTTATGATAGTTTAACCGAAGCTCAATCTGAGACAAACCCTTTAACAGCTACTAATTACAGTAATGCTAATAATCCTCAAACACTTTATGCTGTTGTAACTAACACAACTAGTAATTGCTCATCTATTTCAGAATTAACGTTAGAAGTAAGTACAACAAATATTAATGATTATAATGCGCCAGCTTTATGTGATGAACTTGGGTCTGAAGATGGATTAAACACTTTTGATTTAGGTAGTTTTTCTGCAGACATATTAAATGGCTTACCTCCAGGAATTACCATTAATTATTACCAAACCTATGATGATGCATTGTTAGAACAAAACGTTTTACCATTAGCCTATAATAACTCTACACCTTATAGTCAGATTATTTTTGCTAGAGCAGAAAATGCAAATGCTTGTTATGGTATAAACGAAATTACATTAACTGTAAATCCTCTTCCACAATTGTCTGATGACGAAACACTTATATATTGTTTAAACGATTTTCCTTCAACAATAGAGCTTACAACTACAAATCCAACAAATAATAATTATTCTTATAGCTGGTCTACAAGTGAGACAACTGAGTCTATAAATATTAACACAATAGGTACTTATACAGTTACAGCAACAACAATTGAAGGCTGTACTAAAACAAAAACAATAATTGTAGAACCTTCTAACATTGCAACAATAGAAGATATTGTTGTTATTGACGGAAGTCTTAATAATAACCAAGTCACTGTTATTGCTACTGGAGAAGGCGTTTATCAGTTTGAATTAGTAGATGCAGAAGGTGTATCTTCTGGTTTTCAATCTGACAATGTATTTAGCAACGTAAAACCTGGTATTTACACTGTAAATGTAAAAGATGTTAGAAATGATTGTGGAACCGTTGATGACTTATTTTCGGTTATTGGTTTTCCTTTATATTTTACACCAAATAATGATAACCAAAATGATTATTGGCAAGTTTATGGTGTATCAAGTCAGTTTCAACCTAACTCTGTAATTTATATTTTTGACAGATATGGTAAGTTATTAGCACAAATTAGCCCTTCCAGCCAAGGTTGGGATGGTACTTTTAATGGACAACCTATGCCAACCAATGACTATTGGTTTGCTGTAACTTTACAAGATGGTCGTGTTTATAAAAGCCATTTTACTTTAAAGAGATAGTAATTTTGTATTTTTAAGCAAGATTAACATTTAATGAAACAAATTGCTTTTGCTTTTATTCTGTTTTTCATTTGCTTCCAAAAAGCAAATTCGCAAGACATTTCACTTTTCCAACAATTTAATGGAAGGTATGACTATATAGCTATTGGTAACACATTAAATCAAGCAGAAAACAATTTATCTCAAGCCTTTTGCGAAATTCTGCCTTCCTCTCAAGCAACATTAACCTTACCTAACAACACAACTATTCTTGCTGCTTATTTATTTTGGTCTGGATCCGGAACTGGTGACACAGAAGTGACATTAAACACTACTTCTATTACAGCAGAAGACACTTTTACAGTAGATTTTAATGCTGGTACAAACGGTTTATTAACCTATTTTGCTAGCTATGCAGACGTAACCAATCAAATTCTGGCAGAAGGTAACGGAAACTATCAATTTTCAGATTTAGATATTTCTAATGTATTAGCCAATACACCTGGTTATTGTAATAACAGAACAAATTATGCAGGTTGGAGTTTATATGTTATTTACGAAGACAGTACACTACCTCTTAATCAAATTAACTTGTTTTTAGGTTTAGAAATAATAAACTCTACAGTACAGGACAAAACCATTGTTTTAGAAAATGTAAATGTATTAGACAATGATAATGCAAAAATTGGATTTTTAGCTTGGGAAGGTGATAACGCTTTAAACTTTGGAGAATCATTATCTATTAACGGAAACGTCTTATCAAATCCACCACTTAATCTTCCAGACAATGCGTTTAATGGAACAAATAGTTTTACAAATGCTACAGATTTTTATAATGCAGATTTAGATGTTTATAATATTGAAAACAACATCCAAATTGGAGACACACAAGTGACCATTAATCTAACCACAGGAGGATTAGATACAAACGGAATTTTTAGAGCCGATTTAATTATAATAAATAATATTATAACTGTTTTAAACAGTCAATTACCTGATGCTACTGTCGTTTTAAACAATTATGATGTAGCATGCGCAAACAGAGAAGTTACTATAGATTATTCTGTTTTTAACACCAATAGCACTGCTACACTTCCAGCAAACACACCAATTTCATTTTTTATAGACAATATTTTAATTGCTCAAAGTCAAACACTAAATGATATCCCAATTGGAGGAGAAGAAAACAATCAAATTAGTATTCAAATTCCAGACAATTTTTCAGATATATTTATTCTCCAAATAGCAGTAGATAATGATGGTTCTAATAATGGAATTATAACAGAAACCAATGAAATTAACAACGACACTTTTCAATTAATCGAATTAATTCCATTTCCAGAAACAACCCAACTACAATCAGTGTTAGAATGCGACGAAGGAGCTAATCAAGCTACTTTTGACTTAACACAAGCTTTAAACCAAATTAATCAAAATGATTACTTAAGTTTTTCGTATTTTGAAACATTAGAAGACATTGCTACTAATAATTTTATAATTAATCCAACTAATTATTTTTCTAACACAACACCACAAAGCATCTATATTACTGCAGAAAACAACCTTTGTTTTGATATTTATATTTTTAATTTACTAACAGAAAACTGTCCTCCTATTGTTCCAGAAGGATTTTCTCCAAATCAGGACGGAATAAACGACTTTTTTAATATTCAAGGATTGTATTCCGTTTTTGAACAACATGAATTATTAATTTATAATCGTTATGGTACCTTAATCTTTAAAGGCGATAATAATACAAAATGGTATGGTCAAATTAACGAAGGGTTAACTAATCAAGGAAAAACAGTTCCAGTTGGCACTTATTTTTATGTTCTTAATTTAAACGACCCTAGTTATAACGTACAAACTGGTTGGGTTTATGTAAACTATTAAAATACAATTATTTAACAACAAACTTTTAATCGATATTATTTGTCTTTTATCGAGTAATTGTTTAATATTGTACTTTATAACGATAAAATATGTTTTTTGTCGTGATTTACAAAACAAAACCTCAATGAGACTTAACCTAAAAACCTCTCTTGTTATTGTATTCGCACTACTATCAATAGGTAGTCATGCGCAGCAAATTTCTGTAAACGATTCTTTTACAGCACAACAGCTGGTAGAAAATAATTTAGTACAAGGTTGCGTAGAAGTAACCAACATTAATTCTACAATTAATGGAACTGCAAATGGATTTTCTAGTTTTGGTTATTTTGAAAAATCAAGTTCTAACTTTCCTTTTGAAAACGGAATTATGCTTTCAACTGGAAATGTAAACTCTGCTGGAAACACATTAAACACTAACCCACTTAACGAAGGTACTCCAACATGGACAACTGATCCAGACCTAGAAGCTGCTTTAGGTATAACAAATACTTTAAACGCGACGTCAATAGAATTCGATTTTATTTCAACATCTAGTACAGTTCAATTTAATTATATATTAGCATCAGAAGAGTATTTTGCTGAATATCCTTGTTTGTATTCGGATGGTTTTGCTTTTTTAATTCGCGAAGCTGGTAGTGGTAATCCTTATCAAAATATTGCAGTAGTTCCAGGGACTAATATTCCAGTAAACACAAATACTATTCATGATGAAATTGTTGGGTTTTGTCCAGCAGAAAATAATCAATTTTTTGAAGGTTATAATCTTGGAGATACTAATTTTAATGGTCGTACTTCTGTATTAACAGCTTCCGCTAGCATTACTCCAAATGTACAATACAATATCAAATTAATAGTTGCAGATCAAACAGACAGAAACTTTGATACTGCTGTATTTATTGAAGGTAATAGCTTTACTGACAGTATAAATTTAGGAGACGATATTACAACTTGTGATGCCTCTACGATTTTAGATGCAACCACAGATAATACACAAGCTACCTATGAATGGTCATTCAATAATACTATTATAAATGGAGAAACTAATAGCACTTTATTAGTTACTACAGATGGTAATTATTCTGTACAAATAACGGTACCTTTAAACAATGACACGTGTACTTTTGAAGATGATGTAAATGTAACATTAAACACAATCCAAAATGGACCATCTATTACAAATATAGAAGTTTGTGATGATGCCTCAAATGATGGAGAAAACACATTTAATTTAACAACGCAAATACCTGAAATAGAAGCCTCTTTACCTACAGCAACTTACACTACAAGTTTTCATTTAAGTCAAACTGAAGCTGAAAACGACACCAATAGCCTATCGTTCTATTTAAGTACAATCCCAACTCAAACCATATATTACAGAGCACAAGATGATGCTACTGGTTGTATATATATAGGAACGTTTAATGTTATAATTAATCCATTTCTTACAATTACAAATCCAACACCTTTAACGGTTTGTTCGACTGGAGGAGCTTCTGTAAATTTAACAGACAAGGATGACGAAGTCTCAAATAGTAATGCAAATTATAATGTAAATTATCATTTTAATATAACAGATGCACAGAGTGGCGCAAATCCAATTGCTGCACCTTATTCTCCAGCAACTAATACTGAAACTCTATTTGTAAGTATTGTAGACATTACAACAGGTTGTAGCACTACAACAACTTTAGATATTGAAGTTTATACTAATCCATCAATCAATCCAGAAACACAATTATTAGATGCTTGTGAGCAGGATGGCGATGGTTACGATACGTTTGATTTAACTCAAAATATTGATGATGTATTACAAGGATTAACAAATGTAATTGTAACTTATCATGAAACTCAAGACGATGCTAACAATGGAATAAACCCTATAGCTAATCCAACTAGTTTTCCAAATACAGACGATTTTGTCCAAACCGTTTTTATAAGAGTTGAAGACAACACAACAGGTTGTGCTTCCGTTGTTCCTTTAGAATTACATACGTTTTTACTAGAAACTGGAACAGAAATTACTGATTATTATGAATGTGATGATGCATCAAATGATGGTATTGTAGATTTTGATTTACTTCAAGTTGCAATTCAAATTATTAACGGTTTAGATAATGTAACCGTAGATTTTTATGAAACTGAAGCAGACCAATTAGCAAATACAAACCCAATTAATCAAAACGTGCAATATGAAGTAACAAGTACACCTAAAACACTTTACATTGTTTTAAACAGCACAACTTGTACACACAACTCTTCTATACAATTAATTATTAATGATGGTTTTGTAATACAAACATTAACCACTCAAAATTATTGCGATACAGATTCTGATGGATTTACAAGTATAGATTTATCAAGTTTTGACGATTATGTTTCTACAGGAATTTTAGACACTTCAGTAACTTATTTTGAAACGCAAGCAGATCTTGATTCAAATTCAAATCCATTACCAACTTTTTATGACAATACAACTAACCCGTTAACGGTTTATGTAAGTGTAGAAAATAGCAATGGATGTTTTGCAACTTCTGCTTTAACAATACAGGTATTACCTGCTCCATTAACTTCTACTCCAGCTGATATATTAATTTGCGATGATGATCAAGATGGATTTTCTGTAATAGATTTAACTGCTACTATTAACCAAATTGTATCAGATACAACAAACAGAACAATTACGTTTCATACCTCTCAAGTAGATGCAGAAACTAGTACTAATCAAATTACAGACACTGTAAATTATAATACAGATACACAACTAGTGTTTTGCAGAGTTGAAAACACAACAACTGGATGTTACTCTATAGAAACAATAACAATTTATGTAAATACACTTCCTGTTTTTAATCCTATAACAACTTTAACAAGTTGCGAAACTGATGGTAATCAAATAGGCGAGTTTATTTTTATTGACAAAGACGCAGAAATTTTAAATGGTCAAACTGGAAAACAAGTTAGGTATTTTACTTCTCAATCTGATGCTGATTCTGGAAGTAATGCTATTACCAAAACCGCTATTTTTGAAAACACAAGTAATCCGCAAACTATATATGTAAGGGTTCAAAATTTTACAGATGCAAATTGTTTTGGAACTTCTTCCTTTCAAATAGAAGTTGGATCTAATCCAATTTACAATGCGCCAACAGACGTATTTGTTTGTGACGATGTTAGTAATGATGGCTTTGACACATTCGATTTAACACAGATTTCAACTCAAATTAGTCAAGGATCTCCAGAAACATTAAACATAACGTATCATTTAACCTTAGCAGATGCAGAAGCACAAACTAATCCTCTACCAGATAACTTTACAACTACTGTAAATCCTCAAGAGGTCTTTGCAACCATAGATAATGGGACTTTTTGTAAAGGAATTGCTAGTTTTGAGTTTAACGTTATTGCTGTTCCTGAAACTAATATAGCAACAGCTTTGCAAACTTGTGATGATGACACAGATGGATTTGCAACTTTTGATTTAACTGTTTCAGAATTTGAAGTATTGTCTATTAGACAAGATAATACTGTTGTAGAATATTATACAACTTCAGAAAATTTAGAACAAGGTATAAATCAAATTACCAATCCTAATAACTTTACAAATACGTCAAATCCTCAAATTGTATTTATAAAAGTACTAAATACAGTATCTAATTGTTATGCCGAAATTCCGTTAGAACTAATAGTAGAAGTACCGCCAGTTATTAATCAAAATGTAACGATTAACCTTTGTGAAGAGGCTACTTTTACATACAATTTAAATGATGCTTTAGCAGATTTAATAGATACTACTCAAAATATAGAAACCACTTTTTACGCTTCTCAAACAGATGCAGACACACAGCAAAACCCTTTAGATCCTAACTATATTTACACTATAGGCAACCATAGCATTTTTGTTAGAGCTAATTATATTGGTAGTACTTGTTTTAGTATCGAACCTTTTGTTTTAGCAGCTAATCCTACTCCAACAATTGGAAACATACAAAGCCTACAAACTTGCGATGATGATTTTGATGGAATTGCTAACTTTAATCTAGCACAGCAAACATCAGTTATTTTAGGTGGACAAAATCCTTCAAATTTTACAGTATCATATTATACCACTCCAGATGATGCAGAAAACAACACTAATGCACTATCTAATTTAGTTGTTAGTGTAGAAAACAATATGCAATACTTTGCAAGAATAGAAAACAATACATCAAACTGCTATACAACAACTAGTTTTGAAACAATTGTAAACAGAAAACCAGAATTGGACATTCCAGATCAAGTATTATGTTTAGACAATTTACCATTATTAGTTTCGGCAGAAACTAATGTGCCAACAGATAGTTACTCTTGGTCTACAAATAATACAACAAGTTATATCGAAATTGATCAAGTTGGAACCTATTCAGTAACCGTAACAACACAATATGGTTGTACAACCTCAACAACGTTTACAATCTCAGAATCTGAAGCTGCAACAATTGATTTTACTGAAACAGTAGATTTTTCAGATCCAAATAACATTACGATAGAAGTTTCAGGAATTGGAGATTATCTATATCAATTTAATGACGAAGAGCCACAAGAATCTAACTTTTTTAGCAATGTACCAATAGGTCCACATATCATTACAGTTATCGATTTAAATGGATGTAATTCAACTTCAAAAGAAGTAGTCATCATTGATGTTCCAAAATTTGTAACTCCAAATGGAGATGGTTATTTTGATACTTGGCATATTACTGGTGTTAATCAATTAACTGGTACAATCGTAACCATTTATGATCGTTATGGTAAATTACTAAAAACCTTAACTCATACTTCTCAAGGTTGGGATGGTAGATATAATGGTAACTTAATGCCTGCTAATGATTATTGGTATGTTGCAGATGTAAAAAAAGGAACTGTAGAGTTTCAGATAAAAGGACATTTTACACTAAAGCTTTAACATTTCAATATTCATTTAAAAACTAATTGTTGCTTACCTTTGTAGCCCATAAAAAAGGTATGCAAAAAATAATTGTATTTTTTCTTTTATTATTTACCACTATTCTGTCTGCACAAAATGTAGTTACAGATAGCCAGACTTATACACCACAACAACTTATAGAAGATGTCTTAATAGATAGTAATTGCATTACTAATGTACAAGTGACTAATGTAGTTGGTGGCGATTTTGGAGGAACAGACCAAAGTTATGGTTATTTTGATGCAACTGGTACAACATTTCCGTTTCAAAGTGGTATTGTTTTAAGTACTGGACGTTTAAGCAATGTCAATGGTCCAAACACTTCTTTAAGTGATGATGATGCTACAAATTGGACTGGAGATCAAGATCTAGAAAACATTTTAAATGAAAACAATACACTAAATGCAACCATTATAGAATTTCAGTTTACTTCTGCAGCAACACAAATTAGCTTCAATTATATATTTGCTTCAGAAGAATACCAAGAAGGCAACTCAAACACATGCCAATTCTCTGACTTATTTGGCTTTTTAATTCGCGAAAGCGGAACACAACAATATCAAAATATAGCGTTAGTACCAAATACACAAACTCCTGTAAAGGTAACTACAGTTCACTCTGGTATTCCTGGAGCATGCGACCCAATTAACGAGTTTTATTTTGAAAGCTGGAATAATAATACAGCTCCAGTAAACTTTAATGGACAGACAAAAGTGTTAACTGCTAATGCCATTACAACTCCTAACACAACTTATGAAGTAAAATTAGTCATAGCAGACGAGCATAATTATCGTTATGATTCCGCAGTATTTTTAGAAGCAAGTAGCTTTCAATTAACCACAGATTTAGGCCCAAACTTATTAGAAAATACCAATAATGCCTTGTGTACAAACGACACGATAGAACTTGATGCCACACAAACTGGAACAAATACTTATGCATGGTTTGAAAACGGAATATTATTAAACGCTCAAACCAACCCAACCCTTTTAGTCTCTGATTCTGGAACGTATAATGTAGAAGTCACTTTAGCAAATGGTTGTATTAGTTATGGCGAAATTATTATTGAAGAATTTACACCTTTTACAACTGCAAATACAACACTTACAGAATGTGATTTAGATCAAAATGGAGTAACAAACTTTAATCTTTTAAATGCAGAACAAACCATTTTAGATAGTAATCCTGACTTATCAATTATTGGGTTTTATCAATCGCAAACAGATGCAGAACAGCAACAAAATGCAATTGCAACTCCAGAAAATTTTGAAAACACATCCATTAATCAAACCGTTTTTGGGCTTATAATAAATAATCAAACTGGATGTTTTTCAATTTCAGAGATTACTTTGCAAATCTCTAATAACACATTACCAGTTTATAATCTTGACGCTTGTGATGATGGTGATATTGATGGACTTACAACGTTTAATTTAGACCAAGTCACCACTCAAATCACACCTTTTGTTCCTGCAAATGCAGTGGTTACTTATTATTTAAATGAAGATGACGCTTTCGCGGAAATCAATCCGTTGCCAACAAACTTTGAATCTACAGAAGCAGATTTCCAAACTATTTTTGCTCAGGTTACAGTAAATGGGTCTGACTGTTACGCAATAACCACAGTAGATTTAAGTGTGTTGTTTACACCAGAAATTTCAGAAAACGAAACTGTAGAATATTGTTTAAATAACTATCCCGAAACAATCACTTTACTTGGTGGAATACTAAACGATTTGCCAAACAATTATTATTACCAATGGTTATTAAATGCTAGTGATACTGGAGTTAACACTTCTTTTATTGAAGTGAATGAAATTGGAACATTTACAGTAATAATTACAGATCCAAACGGTTGCTCAAACACAAGAGACATTTCTGTCTTACCTATTGAAGCACCAATTATAGATAGCATAGATTTTACAGAACTAACAACCAACAACACTGTAACAATTAACGTATCCAACACTTTAGATGTAGAATATGCTTTGGATAACGATAGTTTTCAGTCGTCAAATACATTTACAAATGTATCATCTGGATTACACACTGTTTATGTTAGAGACTCAGACAATTGTGGACAAACAGAACAAACTATTGCTATTTTAGGTTTTCCTCAATATTTTACACCAAATGGAGATGTTTACAATCAATATTGGAAACCAAATGGGATGACAGCACATTTTAATGCTACATTAGACATTAAAATATTTGATCGTTTTGGTAAATTCCTACACCAAATTAATCCCGAAACCAATGGTTGGGATGGAACAATAAACGGTAACCCATTACCTACCAATGACTATTGGTATATTATAACACGACCAGATGGTCAAACTTATAAAGGTCATTTTAGTTTAAAGCGCTAAAATTTTATCAATAAAATCTGACAAACAAATTCTTTATTATTAACTTTAAAAGATTTATAATTAGTTTCAAACTGTATATTTGTTAATATATTTCCAAAAAAACATTAACGCCACACTAATGTTTCTATAGTAATAATTTATACAGACAAATGAAGCAAACGACTCTTCTTATTTTTATTTTAATTCTAACTTTATTTAATAGTTGTGATAAAGACAAGGATATGGATATGGAAACTATGTCTGATTCAGAATTTATAAATTTTATATCTACAAACAACTATAATAAATCTATTTTTAGAATAGATAGTCTTCTAAAAAATAACACCTATTCTACACATAAATCTGCACTTTTATATTTTGAAAAAGGAACTATTCTTGGAATTATAGAAAAAGACATTGAAGCTATTGGAAGCTTAAACAAAGCATTAGAGTTTTTTACAAAAGAAGACAATCAGTTATATATTGCTAAAACCAATATGCTTTTAAGCGATTCTAATGCCTATATCTTCAAAAACACAAAAGCTGCCTCACATGTTACTGTTGCTTTACAAATATTTAGAAAATTAAACGATAAAAATGGAGAAGCAAAAGCCCTAAACTCATTAGGTCATATTGAGTTTCAACAAAAAAATTATATAAAATCTATTCAGCATGTAAAACAAGCTGCTCAAATTCAGGAAAAATTACAAGACACTGCAACACTTTCTGCTTCTTATAATAATATTGGTTTTATTTTAGAGCAAATTAAAGACATAGAAAATGCTAAGGAATATTATAAAAAAGCCATAGAGCTAAACAATAAAACAAACAGAAAAAACACCAATGCACTAAGAAATTTAGGATATGTCTATCTATTAGAAAATAAGACAGAAAAAAGCAAAGACATGTATCTTAAGGCTTTAGATATAGAAAAGCAAACAGGTGTCCATTCCATTCAAAAAGAAGTTTACGACGTATTGTTACAATTATCTATCAAAGACAAGAATTTCAAAAACTCTTCTCTTTACATTACAAAAAGAGACTCTTTAAACCAGTTAATTACAAAAATAGAAAACGAAGAAAAAATAAAATTAATTGAAGACCAATACAGTTTAATTACTAAAGAATCTGAATTAAAACAGCAAATAGAAATTAACAACAAAAATCGAATAATATTTATTATTGTTGCTGGAAGCCTATTTTTATTTGGGCTTTTCTTATTTCAAAGACACAAAAACTCTGAGTTAAAACTTAACCAAGACAAATTAATTTTAGAGCAGAAAGTATTGCGTACTCAAATGAATCCGCATTTTATATTTAATGCACTAACCTCTATTCAAAAATCTGTTTTTGATAACAATCCTATGGAATCTGCCACTTATCTTTCAAGGTTTGCAAAATTAATCAGACAAAATTTTGAGTTTGTAAATAAAAAAGAAATCTTTTTATCCGAAGATTTAGATGCGCTTAAAAACTATATCGAAACACAGCAACTACGTTTTGATAATAAGTTTAATTACTTAATTAACATTGCTAAAGACATAGATCCTACTTACACAAAAATCCCTCCAATGTTATTGCAACCATTTGTTGAAAACGCAATAGAACATGGTTTAAAATCTAAAACCGAAAAAGGAAATCTAACAATAGATATTACAAAAAAAGAGGGCTTATTTTGTTTTAAAATCATTGATGATGGTATTGGAATCCAAGAAGAAAACAAAAATAAAAATAGAGAACACGCTATTGATATATTTAAAAAACGACTAACTTTAAGAAAATTAGGAGAAGAAAAACGTTTTAAAATAACTACTAACAAAAACACACAAGGCACAATTATAACCTTTTACTTAAACTTAAATTAATGTTTAAAATTGCTATTATAGATGATGAAAAGAATGTTAGAATTGTAATTAAAAAATTACTAAATATTCTATATTCTAATTGCGAAATAGTTGCAGAAGCAGCATCTATAAAAGAAGCACTAACAGTCATACCAGAAGCCAAACCAGACATAGTGCTTTTGGATATTGAGCTAGAAGATGGTAATGGGTTTTCATTATTAAATCAATTACCAAACCTTGATTTTAAGCTAATTTTTATAACCGCCTTTAACCAATATGCTATAAAAGCATTTAAGTTTAATGCTCTAGATTATGTACTTAAACCAATAGAACCAACAGAACTTCAAAACGCTGTAGATAAAGCTCAAAAAAGTGTTTATACAGAAAACGAATTAAAACAATTAATTAATAATGCAGAAAATAATAAAACAACAAAGATTGTAATAAACACTACAGAAAAGTCTCACTTTATTCCTATAACAGATATTATTTATTGCAAAGCAGAAGGATCATACTCCACAGTATTTACTAAAGGCAAATCTATTTTAGCTTCAAAAAACTTAAAACATTTTGAAGAGTTACTAGAAGATCAAGGATTTATTAGAACACACCAATCTTACTTAGTTAATAAATCAAAAATTGAATCGCTTAAAAACAATACACTTATACTAAAGGATAGTACAGAAATCCCTATTTCCGTAAGAAGAAAATCAGAAATTAACGTGCAATTAAACTCGTAAAACTTTACGAATACAAATTCATTTACTACACTTACAAAACAACATGTTGCTATTTAAAGATACAACTGTATTTTTATAGTCAATTAATTTTTGCTCCCAAGCAGATGAATTTAATCTACTCAAAAAAAGAGAACCCACACTTATATTTTATTTTAGGTTTAGCTATTTTAATCATTTTTATTGCAGGAATTTACTTTGTTGACAGGTATTTATGGTACATTTTAGTACCAATGGGAATTATAATAAACAAAGGGATAAATATCACAAAAAACAAAGTAATTCCTGTGATTAAATTAAATAATGAAGGCTTAACAATTCTAAAAGAAAATCAAGAAAACATATTATATCCATACTCAGATATTGTTGAGATTAGTATGAACTCAAATCTCTTAAATGGATTTCTAAAGACAAAAGATAATTCAAAAAAAATTCATTTAAATTCCGTAGCTATACCAATTACCAAACAAAAAGAGATAGTAGATATTGTTACAAGTAAAATCCATAAATAATGAATCTTAAAAGCTTTAGTTTTTCCGCATTATTCTTATTGTTTAGCATTTTATCTTTTGGTCAAGTAACACCTACAGAAAAAACTGCTCTTCAGGCAATATTTAACTCACTTGATGGACCTAACTGGAATAGACAAAACACTTCTGACACAACTAATAATTGGGATTTTATTCAACCAAATAATAACAGTTCATCTCTTTATTCAATAAATTATATGTCAAATGTAAATGGAGCAATAGTAGGAGATGGAACAACAAATACTGATTATTTTGGACCAAATAATTGGGGAGGAAATTATGGAGATTGTACTTCTGGAAATTGGAGATGGATACATGCATTGTGCTCTGAATGTTTAATTAACAATAAAGATGTTTCAGTAAAACAGAACAATAATAATGGTTCTACTTGGTATGCTGGAGGTGGTGCTTCAAGGTACATGGTGATAGATTTGTCTATGTCAAGAACTTTTAATGAATTAAGAGTATTTCAAATGTTTAGTGATGGAAAAGTTACTAGTTTAAGAATGTATTCTCATTTAAATACTACAACAGTACCATTTTATTCTGATACTGGTTGGACACCAATTTTTACAGAGACTACAATAGGTGCTGGTGTTATAACTGGAGACACTGTTAGTATGCCTACTATCATAAATTTTCCATATACAACTTCAAGGTTTCTATTAATAGAGGCAAAAAACGATGGGTCATTAGGTAATCCTTCATATACTGAAATAAGAGAATTAAAACTTTTTGATAATAATAGCGCAACACCTGCTCCTATAGATTCAACAGAAACACCAACATTTACTCAAGTTACACCTATTTGTGAAGGTGGTATTCTAAACGCTTTACCTACAACTTCTGATAACGGAATCACAGGTATTTGGTCACCAGCTTTAAATACAACTGCAACAACAGAATATACTTTTACACCAGACTTAGGGCAGTGTGCAACAACAAACACAATGACTATTACAGTAAATCCTGCTCCAGCAGAACCAACAGGTTTAGAATGTTGGGAAACTGCAGCGTTTAATAACGCAACATGCTCTTGGGATGTTACTGGAACACAACCTAATCAGCCAACTCTAGAATGTTGGAAAACTGCAACTTTTAATACCACAACATGTACTTGGGATGTTACTGGAACACAACCTAATCAGCCAACTCTAGAATGTTGGGAAACCTCTACGTTTAATAACGCAACATGCTCTTGGGATGCTACAGGAACACAACCTAACCAACCGACTCTAGAATGTTGGGAAACCTCAACGTTTAATAACGCAACATGCTCTTGGGATGTTACTGGAACACAACCTAATCAACCAACTTTAGAATGCTGGGAAACTGCGATATTCAATAACACAACATGTTCTTGGGATGTTACTGGAACACAAACTAATCAGCCAACTCTAGAATGTTGGGAAACCTCAACGTTTAATAACGCAACATGCTCTTGGGATGTTACTGGAACACAACCTAATCAACCAACTTTAGAATGCTGGGAAACTGCAATATTCAATAACACAACATGTTCTTGGGATGTTACTGGAACACAACCTAATCAGCCAACTCTAGAATGTTGGGAAACCTCAACGTTTAATAACGCAACATGCTCTTGGGATGTTACTGGAACACAACCTAATCAGCCAACTCTAGAATGTTGGGAAACCTCAACGTTTAATAACGCAACATGCTCTTGGGATGTTACTGGAACACAACCTAATCAACCAACTTTAGAATGCTGGGAAACTGCAATATTCAATAACACAACATGCTCTTGGGATGTTACTGGAACACAACCTAATCAACCAACTTTAGAATGCTGGGAAACTGCAATATTCAATAACACAACATGTTCTTGGGATGTTATTGGAACACAACCTAATCAGCCAACTCTAGAATGTTGGGAAACTGCAACATTCAATAGCTCAACATGCTCTTGGGATGTTATTGGTACACAACCTAATCAGCCAACTTTAGAATGTTGGGAAAATGCAACGTTTAATAACACAACATGTTCTTGGGATGTTACTGGAACGCAACCAATTTTTGACTTAACCGAATCAAATATTGAAATTGATATTCAGGACTTAACTGTCTATATGGATGACAACTCAATTGATTATGAATATTCAGTTGATGGAATTAACTTTCAATTAAATCATCAGTTTTTTGATTTAGATGAAGGTAACTATACATTATATGTTCAAGATTACTATGGATGTATTCAAAAAGAAATTGATTTTGAAATATTCGTCATCCGATTTAAAGTGCCTAAATTCTTTACACCAAATAATGATAGCACTAATGATTATTGGCAAGTTTTAGATGTTGACAACACTATTAAAACAATACAAATTTTTGATAGATACGGAAAACTTATCAAACAAATAAGCCCAAATTCTCTAGGTTGGGATGGAACTTTTAATGGTAAACCATTAATAACTAATGATTATTGGTACATAATACAGCTAAATTCTGAAAAATACATCAAAGGACATTTTACATTAAAACGTTAACTTTTATTGAACAAACTTTCTGCATTTTATTGTGTAATTTTACATCATGAAATTCAAAATAAAATCAGAATTTAGTCCAACAGGAGACCAACCAGAAGCAATTAAGCAACTGGTTAACGGTTTGGATAATCAAGATAAATATCAAACTTTGTTAGGTGTTACTGGTTCTGGTAAAACCTTTACAGTTGCTAATGTTATTGAAGAAACGCAAAGACCAACATTAGTTTTAGCACATAACAAAACGTTGGCTGCACAATTGTATTCTGAATTCAAACAGTTTTTTCCTGATAATGCTGTGGAGTATTTTGTTTCATACTATGATTATTATCAACCAGAAGCTTATATACCAACCTCTGGAGTTTATATAGAAAAAGATTTATCTATTAATGAAGAGATAGAGAAAATGCGACTTAGCACAACCTCTTCCCTATTATCTGGTCGTCGTGATGTTATTGTTATTGCATCTGTATCTTGTTTGTATGGTATTGGTAATCCTGTCGAGTTTCAGAAAAATGTGATTTCGGTTGAAGTTGATCAGCAAATATCACGCACCAAATTGTTGCACCAATTGGTACAAAGTTTATACTCGCGTACTGAAGCCGATTTTAAACATGGTAATTTCAGGATAAAAGGAGATACAGTAGATATTTTTCCGAGTTATGCAGATGACGCATTCCGTATTCACTTCTTTGGAGATGAAATTGAGGAGATTGAATCCTTTAATATTCAAACAAACGAAATTGTAGAAAAGTACGATAGACTAACAATCTATCCAGCAAATATGTTTGTAACCTCACCTGATGTGTTACAAAATGCCATTCATTCTATTCAAGAAGATTTAGTAAAACAACATGATTATTTTAAAGAAATAGGCAAACATCTAGAAGCAAAACGCTTAAAAGAACGTACCGAATTTGATCTAGAAATGATTCGAGAATTGGGCTATTGTTCTGGTATCGAAAACTACTCTCGCTACCTTGATGGTCGTGACCCAGGCACACGTCCTTTTTGTTTATTAGACTATTTCCCAGATGATTATTTAATGGTTGTAGACGAGAGTCACGTTACCATATCGCAAGTACATGCTATGTATGGTGGTGATCGAAGCAGAAAAGAAAACCTAGTCGAGTATGGTTTTAGACTACCTGCAGCAATGGACAACAGACCTTTAAAGTTTGAAGAATTTGAAGCTTTACAAAACCAAGTCGTTTATGTATCTGCAACTCCTGCTGATTACGAACTACAAAAAACAGATGGTATTTATGTCGAGCAAGTTATACGTCCAACTGGGTTGTTAGATCCAATCATTGAGGTACGTCCTAGTTTAAACCAAATTGATGATTTAATTGAAGAAATACAGCAACGAGTAGAAAAAGACGAACGCACACTAGTAACTACTTTAACCAAACGTATGGCTGAAGAATTAACAAAATACTTAAGCCGTATTAATGTACGTGTAAATTATATACATAGTGATGTTGATACTTTAGAGCGTGTACAAATTATGCAAGATTTACGTGCTGGAATTTATGATGTACTAGTTGGAGTAAATTTATTACGTGAAGGTTTAGATTTACCTGAAGTATCTCTTGTTGCTATTTTAGATGCAGATAAAGAAGGTTTTTTACGCTCTGCACGTTCACTTACCCAAACTGTTGGAAGAGCTGCTAGAAACCTTAATGGAAAAGCTATTATGTATGCTGATAAAGTCACTAAAAGCATGCAAAAAACAATTGACGAAACAGATTACAGACGACAAAAACAAATTAAATACAATACAGACAATAAAATGGTACCTAAAGCTTTAAATAAAAGCTTAGATAGTGCTTTATCTAAAAACTCTGTAAGCACTTATAGTTATGAGCTTGAAGCTGCACGTGCTGCAGAACCTGAAAGCGAATATTTAACAAAAGGAGAGTTAGAAAAGAAAATCCGTGAAAAACGTAAAATAATGGAACAAGCTGCAAAAGCTTTAGACTTTATTGTAGCTGCTAAATTACGTGATGAAATTAAAGCGTATCAAGGAAAATTAGAGGAATTGAAAGTTTAATTATACTGTACTTTAAAAATATCTATCAACACCTCAGCAGGAACCATCATATCTGGAAAACCTTCCATTAAGTATAGTACTTTGGTAATAGATTCGTGATTTAATCCCATTCTTAAACCATAATTATACAATTTTGCTAATTCTGCTCTAGTACGTTCTTTATCAACATGCATTAATAAAACCATTCTATGGAATTGTACAATACGCTCACTATGAGATTTAAGAGCTACACGATTTACAGGATGCTTAATTAAATAATTAAAATCCTCTCTAGACACTTCTAATTGCTGAGCCACAGCTAACAAAAAGTTATACTCTACATCCTTTATATTTTCATCACTCTTGGCAAAAGCTATCATCTCTGATAATAAGCTTAGCTTTTCTACTCTATTAGGCATAAACAAGGGAATTAATGGTTTATTTAACGAATATAAAGTTAAGTATAAATGATAATTTATAATCGTTGAAAGCACGTCGCTTATCGAAAAAAGAGTAGTTTTACATCGATTTTAAGTGCTTTTAATCAATGGTTAAGAGTTTTTTACTACAAATCACAATCATAAACAACTAATATTCAATAAGTTAAAATGACGAATAACGATATATTTAAAAAACTAAGGGTAGCGCATAAACTACGTGATACAGACATTATAGATATTTTAAAACTTGTAGATTTTAGAATTGGCAAAACTGAATTAAGTGCCTTTTTCAGAAAAGAAGACCATCCTAAATATGTAGAGTGTGGAGATCAAATTTTACGAAATTTTTTAAATGGATTAGTAATCCATCTTAGAGGACCAATGCCTAAAAAAGGCGAAAAACCAAATAAGGAAACTTCTAGGAAAGTAAAACCTAATCCTTATGATAATAAAAAGGATTTTAATAAATCATAAAAAAAAAGAGCAACTATTTTAGTTGCTCTTTTTTTTTATATAATTAGATTGTAATACTAAGCTAAAACAGCTTGTACTTTATCTGCTGCTTCTTGGAATTCTGTTGCACTCATTACATCTAAACCAGAATCGTCAATTAATTTTTTAGCGATGTCTGCATTAGTACCTTGTAAACGCACAATAATTGGTACGCTAATGTTACCCATATTTTTATAAGCATCTATAACACCTTGAGCGACACGATCACAACGAACAATACCTCCAAAAATGTTAATTAAAATTGCTTTTACTGCTGGATCTCTTAAAATAAGTTCGAAAGCTATTTCAACTCTTGCAGCATCTGCAGTACCACCAACATCTAAAAAGTTAGCTGGTTCTCCACCTGCTTGCTTAATTAAATCCATTGTTGCCATAGCTAATCCTGCTCCATTTACCATACAACCAACGTTTCCGTCTAGATCAACATAGTTTAATCCTTGTTCTCCTGCTTCAACTTCAATTGGGTTTTCTTCACGTAAATCACGTAAAGCTGCTAAATCTTTATGTCTAAATAATGCATTATCATCTAAAGATACTTTAGCATCTACTGCCATTATTTTAGAATCACTTGTTTTTAATACAGGATTGATTTCAAATAAAGAAGAATCTGACTTTACATAAGCAGTATATAAAGAGGTAACAAATTTTGTCATTTCTTTAAATGCTAAACCAGATAAACCTAAATTAAAAGCAATACGTCTTGCTTGAAAAGGTAATATTCCTGTAGCAGGATCTATTTCTTCATTAAAAATTAAATGTGGTGTTTCTTCTGCAACAGTTTCAATATCCATTCCACCTTCTGTAGAATACATAATCATGTTACGACCAGTTCCTCTGTTTAATAAAACAGAAATATAAAATTCATCTGGCTCTTCGTCTCCAGGATAATATACATCTTCACAAACTAACACTTGGTGTACACGTTTACCTTCTGCAGAGGTTTGAGGTGTTACTAAGTCCATACCAATAATTTGACCAGCTATTTCTTTAACTTGGTCTAAATTTTTAGCTAACTTAACTCCTCCACCTTTTCCACGTCCTCCAGCATGAACTTGCGCTTTTATAACGTGCCATCCTGTTCCAGTGTCTTCGGTTAATTTTTTAGCTGCAGCTACTGCTTCATCAGCATTTTGCGCAACAATACCACGTTGGATACGTACGCCAAAGCTGCTTAATAATTCTTTTCCTTGATATTCGTGTAAATTCATCTTGTTTAGAGTAAAATTTTAGAGCTACAAAAGTAAATAATCACTTTTACTTACCCTAATATTTAATTATTAAAAAAACGAAGAGTTTATAAAAATTTACATTTGTTAAATAATTAACAAATTGTTTTAATTGTGTAATAAAATGTTGTTTTATTTTTTATAAGCTCCTAAAAAAATAGATTTGAAAAAAAATTACAACATGCAAAACAGTCAATTATTACAAATAGCAAAGGATTTTGGTAGTCCTGTTTATATATATGATTCTGAAAAAATAGCAACGCAATACAATCGTTTAGTGTCTGCTTTTAACAATGTAGATCATTTAAAAATTAACTATGCTGTAAAAGCATTGTCAAATATTTCTGTTTTAAAGTTAATGAAACAATTAGGAGCTGGTTTGGACACTGTTTCTATACAAGAGGTACAATTAGGTTTAGCTGCTGGTTTTAATGCAGAAAACATCATATTTACACCAAATGGTGTGTCTTTAGAAGAAATTGAAACTGTAGCACAATTAGGATGTCAAATTAATATTGATAACTTATCAATATTAGAACAATTTGGGACAAAGCATCCAAAAACCCCTGTTTGTATTAGAATTAATCCACATGTAATGGCTGGTGGGAATGCTAATATATCTGTTGGACATATTGATAGTAAATTTGGTATTTCGATACATCAAATTCCGCATATTCTAAGAATTGTTGAAAACACAAAAATGAATATTAATGGAATCCATATGCATACAGGAAGTGATATTTTAGATATTGATGTCTTTTTATATGCAAGTGAAATTTTATTTGAAACTGCCAAAAACTTTAAAAACTTAGAGTTTATAGATTTTGGTTCTGGTTTTAAAGTACCATATAAAGCAGGTGATATTGAAACTAATATTGAAGAGTTAGGCGAAAAATTGAGTACTAGATTTAATGATTTTTGTAAAGAATATGGTAAAGATTTAACCTTAGCTTTTGAACCTGGTAAATTTTTAGTGAGTGAAGCTGGGCAATTTTTGGTTAATGTTAATGCTGTAAAACAAACAACATCTACTGTTTTTGCACAAGTAGATAGTGGTTTTAATCATTTAATTAGACCAATGTTATATGGATCGCAACATGAAATTAGAAACATTTCAAATCCAAAAGGACGAGAGCGTTTTTATAGTGTCGTAGGTTACATTTGCGAAACTGATACATTTGCTACAAATAGACGTATTTCTGAAATTAATGAAGGAGACATTTTAGCCTTTAGTAATGCTGGAGCTTACTGTTATAGTATGGCTAGCAATTACAATTCGCGTTACAGACCTGCTGAAGTATTAGTACATAATGGTGAAGCACATTTAATTAGACAACGTGAAACATTGGATGATATTTTAAGAAATCAAGTAGATATTGATTTAAAACCTAAAACTAAGAAAGTTACTTCAAAATAAATTAAAAAAGCCTCAATACATATTGAGGCTTTTTTTTTGAGTTTATTAATTATTACTTTTTTTTAACTGTACCAGTAAAGTGATTTACCTTTGGATTAATTGGGTTACCAGTAACACGTCTAAACGACGCTATTTGTCCACAATGCCATATAGCATCTGCAATTGGCCCATTAATATTGTTCCAAAACGGAATTTTCTTTTCACCAAAAATGATTTTAAATTGAGTAAGATCTTCACTTACTCTTAAAATATCAGATGCTTGCTTTAAATTATTTAAAGTAGCAATACGTTTTTCTTTAAAAGTCAGTGTTGATTCTTCTCTTGAATTTGCTTTTTTTAAAGTTGAATTTAAAACGATTTTAGACAAATCGTAAATATGATCAATGGTTTCTCCACTAGTTCTAACTGAATCTGTTGGCTTGTAAGCCAAATCTTTTTCTGTTAATCCATCTGTTGCATGATAAAATCTAAATCCTAATGCATCCACTTGTCTTGCTGCAACTGTACCAGCTGTATATGTATTGGAAACTTCTGGAAGCTCATAATAAGGTAAATCGTTATTTTGAGCCATAAGTGTTGTTGTTAGGATTAAGGTTAAAGTTAAATTAATAAGTGTTTTCATAAGTTATCTATTATTTATAATATAGTCTGTTGGATTCAAATAACCTTTCGTTTCTGGCGAATAACCTGGTCCAATGGGTAATTTAATGTCATCTCTAATTTCTAAATGAAGATGAGCCAAGTACGCTCCATCTGCTGTACCAATAGTCCCTATTTTTGCCCCTTTTGTTACGTAATCTCCTTGTTTAACCAAAATAGTTTTACAATGTGCGTAAAGGGATTCTACTTTTGTTTTGTCTGGATTATAATGTATTATCCTTATAACGTTTCCCCAACCTCCTTTTATATCTTCTGCAAAGGAAACATAACCATTGGCTATTGCATAAATTGGATCTCCTAAATCTGTATTACCTCCTCCTTTACCATTCCAATCGTCACCTAAATGGTTGTTCTCTTGAAATTTTTGAGCATTATAATATTGTTTTGCATCTGGTTTTCCGACAGGAAAATCGTAGCCTTTAGTAAATTTTATGGTGTCTAATTTTACAATCTGTTTTTCTGTAACTTCTTGTTTAGTATCAATAACTAATTGCTTCTCTTTTTTACATTGAAAGAATACTATTGAAAATAATACAACCCAAAAACGTTTATTTAATATCATCTTTTGTGTTTAAGATACCATCTTTCCCTTTTGAAATTAAAGTATAATTTAAACCATCTTCAGAAATGCTATAATGAATCTCATTTTCCCAAGCATCTTTAGTTATATCTTTATACAAAGGGTTATTTCTTATTATAATTTTTAATGTTTTAGGATAAACACTAAAGGCCTCTTTTTCTGCTTTTAATAGTTTATTAATTGTCGTTATTTGCTGTTCTGTTTTATTTAGATTTTGATTTCTAAAAAAAATAAAATAGATAAAAATAAATAATGGGATTAAGCCTAAAAAAACCTTTAAATAGATTTTATCAGAAGGATAAATCATGGTCTTTTTAGGAAGTCCATGTTTTTTTTCGTGTTTACGTTGCGCTTTTTTCTTTTTCCAGAATTTAAAATCTATAAAGAACAAGTAGATATCAATAAAAATTTCTGATATAAAAGTAAAAATCTCCACATATTAATCTTTAAATTCTTTTACTTGAGGAATATTTGTTGTTCCGTATTTATCAAACAAATAGACCAAACTTGTCATTGTTGCTGCACCAAGCTCAAGCTCGCGTTTATTAACAGCATCAAACGTATCGTTTGCTGCATGATGATGATCAAAATAACGTTGAGAATCTGGACGTAATCCTGCTAATACAATGTTATCGTTTTTTAATGGTCCAATATCTGCTCCACTATATCCTTTTTCGAAATAATGAATTAAATAAGGTTTAAAAAGTGACTCCCAACCCAACACTTTGTTTAATGCAGCTTCACTGCAATCAAAACTAAAACCTCTTGGTGTAAATCCTCCAGAATCACTCTCTAAAGCAAAGACATGGTTTTCGTTTTTAAGTAGTGCTTCTTCAGCATACTTTTTTCCACCACGTAATCCGTTTTCTTCGTTCATAAATAACACAACTCTGATGGTACGTTTTGGTTTTATTCCGCTTTCTTTTAATAATCTAATAACATCCATAGATTGTACTACTCCTGCTCCATCGTCATGAGAGCCATCACCTAAATCCCAAGAATCTAAATGCCCTCCAACAATCATATACTCGTCTGGAAACTCGCTTCCTGTAATTTCTCCTATGACATTGTATGACAATACATCTTCAAATTGCTGACAACTTTGTTTAAAGTAGAATTCTAGATTAGCATCTTTTTTTAATGCTGCTGATAATTTGTTTGCATCATTTGTGCTTATTGCTGCTGATGGCACACGTTGATTATTTGGTAAATCTAAATAACCCATACTTCCTGTGTGTGGTAAATCGTCTTGACGTAAATTAAGCGAGCGTACAATTACACCAACTGCTCCTAGTTTTCCTGCTTCATAAGCGCCTGCATATCGTTGTTTAGAGCAGCCTCCATAAGCTTCAAACGTGTGGATTAATTCTGGATTCATTGCTCCATTAAAGAATACTATTTTTCCTTTTACTTTTGTACCAAGTTCTGCAAGCTCTTCAAAACTTTTTACTTCTATTACTTTTGCTTCCAATCCTGAAGTTGCAGTTGCAACTGATCCACCTAATGCACAAATATTGACATCAAATTTATTATTACTGGTTGTAAAATGTGCGACTTCTTTTGCGCCTCGTTCCCATTTTGGAACCATTACTTCTTGCAACCATACTTTATCTAAGCCTAGTTTTTCAAGCTCTGATTTTGTGTATTGCACAGCTTTTTCTGCACTTACAGATCCTGATAAACGTCCACCTATTTGGTTTGATAAATGGTCTAACCATTGATAGGCTTTACCATTGGTTAAGGATTGACTATAAATGGTTTTGATAACTTCCTTATCTGTTTGTGCTGTGATGTTTATTGATAGTAAAAGTGTTAGGAGTATTGCTAGTTGTTTCATAATATTATGCGTTAGCGATTGAAGTGACATCCTTTTTTTGCTGCCATATATGGCAAAAAAAGATATAACAGAAAGCGCGACCCTTGTGGTAACGCCAAAATAATCTTATCGGTTAAAAGCTTCCTGCTTTCGCAGGAATTTTTACTCGTTATTTAATTGCTCTTTATACAAGTGTAAATTGGCTTTGGTTTTGTCGTCCAATTCTGGTTCTTTTATGTCTGTGTATTGTTTTAATGTATCGTACAAGATTTGCGCAACTATTAGTCTTGCAGTAGGTTTGTCGTCTGCAGGAATGTTGTACCAAGGTGTATTTTCTTTACTTGTTCTGTTAATTGCATCTTCATAACAGTCCATGTATTTATCCCATAATTTACGCTCTTTTAAGTCGCCTGCTGAAAATTTCCAGTTTTTTTCTTTTTTGTCTAAACGACGTAATAGTCTAAATTTTTGTTCTTCTTTTGAAAGATTCATGAAGAATTTAAAAATTAGTGTTCCATTTTCTGTTAAATGCTTTTCAAAGTTATTTATTTGGTCAAATCTAGCATCCCAAAAAGAATCATTTACGTCATCAATAGCTGTTACTGTTGGTATGTTTTCTCCTAAAATATATCCTGGATGTACACGTGTTACTAGTACGTTTTCATAATGTGTACGGTTGTGTACACCAAACTTACCTCTTGCTGGAAGCGCTAAATAATGTCTCCAAAGGTAATCGTGTTTTAACTCTAATTCTGTTGGTACTTTAAAGCTCATTACCTCAACACCTCTAGCGTTAAAATCTTTAAAAACTTCGCGTATTAAACTGTCTTTTCCTGAGGTATCCATACCTTGTAAGCATACTAAAACCGAATACTTACCATGCGCATACATGGTATCTTGTAGTTTACCTAATTGACGTCTTACTTTACGTAATGCATCTTCTGTGGTATCTTTATCTGCACCTAAATCTAATTTACTTGGCAAATCACTTAATTTGATTTTAGAAGTGATTTTATGGTCGCTAATTTTTATGTCTTTCATCCTATTTATTATTTGCTTGCAAATAGTTTTACATCCTGCTCGCTTACTTCTGCTCCTCCTAAAATTATTAAACGTTCAATAACATTACGAAGTTCTCTAATGTTTCCAGTCCAATCGTAATCTTGTAATAATTTTATGGCTTTTGCCGAAAAGGCTTTGTGTGCTGTACCTTGCTCATCTGCTATTTTTACAGAAAAATGATTGATTAATAACGGAATGTCATCTCGTCTATCATTTAATGCTGGTACTTTTACTAAGATAACTGCTAGTCTGTGATATAAATCTTCGCGGAAATTACCATCTGCTATTTCCTTTTTAAGATTTTTATTTGTAGCTGCTACTACGCGTACATTAACTTTAATATCTTTATCGCTTCCAACACGTTGGATACGACTTTCTTGCAAAGCGCGTAATACTTTTGCTTGAGCAGACAAACTCATATCTCCAATCTCGTCCAGAAAAATAGTTCCTCCATTTGCTGCTTCAAACTTACCTGCTCTGTCCTTTGCTGCACTTGTAAATGCACCTTTGACGTGACCAAATAATTCACTTTCTATTAATTCTGATGGTATTGCAGCACAATTAACCTCGATCATTGGTCCTTTAGATCTGGTACTTTTTTGGTGTAACCAATGTGCAACAAGCTCTTTTCCTGTTCCGTTTGGTCCAGTTATTAGTACTCTTGCATCTGTTGGTGCTACTTTATCTATAATGTCTTTTATTTGAGAAATAGCATCGCTATCTCCTATCATTTCGTATTTTTTGCTGACTTTCTTTTTAAGTATTTTGTTTTCTACAACTAACTCTTTTCTGTCTAACGCATTACGTACAGTATTTAATAAACGGTTTAAATCTGGCGGTTTTGATATATAATCAAAAGCACCTAAACGCATTGTATTTACAGCTGTATCCAAATCTCCATGACCAGAAATCATGATCATTGGTATTTCTGGTTTTATTTTTTTTACTGCTTCTAGTACCTCAACACCATCCATTTTTGGCATTTTGATATCACAAAGTATTAAGTCGTAATCTTCTTTTTTAATTTTTTCGACTCCTGCTAATCCATCTTCTGCTTCTTCAACTTGATAAGTATCATTTTCTTCAGAAAGTATTTTTATTAATACTCTTCTAATTGCAGCTTCGTCTTCTATTACTAAAATTTTTGGCATTATATTTTTATTTTAATTCTGGTTTTAAAATAAAACCCATTTTGAATGTTGTCTAAATTAAATATTTTATCTCTAATAATTATCTTATTACTGTTTGTTAATAATATGAATATCTCTTTGAGGAAAAGGAATAGCTATATTATGCTCTCTAAATAATCTGTCTATTTCAAAACGTATTTCACTTTTAGGAAATCTAACATTAAAACTATCTTCTATTGTAAACGCCACTCTAAAATTTAAAGCACTGTCTCCAAAATCTGTAAAAAAAACAACAGGTTTTGGATATTTAAGAACTTGACTACTATTGTCTGCAGCTTCTAACAACAATTTTTTAACTAATTGTACATCACTACCATAAGCGACACCAACATTAACAGTTTCTCTAGTAGATTCTCCATTTTGTGTCCAATTATATAGACTATTTGCAAGGTATAAATGATTTGGTATAATTAGTACTTTATCATCAATAGTAACTGCTCTTGTAGTACGTAATTTAATTTCTTCTACACGACCTACTTTACCGTCTAATTCAATTATATCACCAACATGTACAGATTGATCTACAAGAATAAAAATACCTGCAATTATATCTTGAAACAATGTTTGTAAGGCTAAACCAATACCAATTAACAAAGCTGCAGAAGCTGCAAAAACACCTGTAACATTTACACCAACAGAATGTAATGTTATTAGAACAACAATCACATAGCTTAACCAAGCTGCATAAGAAAACACGCCTTTAAATTTAAGCTTATCACCTTCAGGTAATTTTCTACTTACTAATTTTCTTATTAATCTTAAAATCAGTTTTACCATTACTAATACAATAATTAGTATTAATATATCTTTTACAGTAATACTTACTGTACTTGTAAGGTTAAATGAGTTATTAAGTATGTCCTTTATTTCTTTCATTAATTAGTATCTAATCCATTTTATTAATTCTTTATAGGTTGGTTTTTTACCATACATTAAAATTCCAACTCTATATATTTTGGCTGCAAACCAAACGGTAAACATAAAAGTACCAATTAAAACAGCTAATGACAATAATTGTTGCCAAATTGGCACACCAAAAGGAATACGCATTAACATAACAACAGGAGATGTAAAAGGTATAAATGAAAATACTGTAGAAACCGTTCCGTGTGGATCTTCAATTACTGTAAAACCTCCAACGTAAACTGCTAAAATTAGCGGTAAAATAATTGGCATCATAAATTGTTGCGTATCAGTCTCGTTATCTACTGCTGCACCAATTGCTGCATATAAAGAACTATATAGTAAGTAACCACTAATAAAAAACAAGATAAATGCAATAACCAAATTAGCTAATGGTAGGTTAAAAAAAGCAGACATTAACTCTTGTATTTTATCCATTCCATTTCCAGAACCTTGCATTGCTTGTTGCATCATTTCTTGTTGTGGCATATTAGTTTGTGCTAAATCAATACCAAAAACTAATGAGACGACTACAACTAATACACTACCTAATATAATCCAAATAACAACTTGAGTCATACCAACTAATGAAGTCCCAATAATTTTACCTAACATTAATTGTATTGGTTTTACGGAAGAAATTATAACCTCAATAATACGACTGGTTTTTTCCTCAATAACACTACGCATTATCATGTTTCCGTAAATAATAATAAACATAAATAATAAGTATCCAGCCATTACACCAAACGCTATTTTAACTCCACTATCTACTTTTGAGGTTTTCTCGCCTGCAAAACTTTCTTGTGCAATATCAACAGTGATTTTTGATGTCTTTATAATTTCTGGATTAACACCTAACCTATTCATATTAATATTGGTTAGTTCCTTTTCTATTATATTATCTAAATTTGAAATAACAGATATTGAAGGAGAATCCTCTGAGTAAAAACGAAAGCTATCTTTAGCATCACTTAAACTGTCCATTTTTTTTATATGAAGTAAACCATAATTACCATTTTCTTGGACAATAGTCTTTGCATTTTCAAGTGTTACATCATTATTAATAAATGTATATTTTGTATTATCTGTATCTACAAAAACCTCTTGTAATAAACTTGATTGGTCTAAGATAGAAATTTGACGTTCTTTATTATTATTCATTTGTGCTAAGTACGCAACAACAGTAATTAATCCAATCATTATCAATGGACTTAAAAAAGTCATAATAATAAAAGCTTTATTCCTTACTTTAGTTAAATACTCGCGTTTTATAATAAGCGGAAGATGATTCATAATTAGTTATTCTTTACTGTTTGAATAAATATATCGTTTGCACTTGGGATGACTTCAACAAAATGAGATAATTGTCCTTTTGTTGTTAAATAGTTAAGTAGATCATTTGCAGTTTCGTTTTCAGACAACTTAATATTAAGTTTTAACTCGTCACCTAATGTTCTAAACTCTGCTGGAGTAACAGCAAATTTACTAGTTAACTCTTGTTCTAAATTACTTCCATTTGGATTGATTCCGATTTGGAATGTATTAGATTTATATTGACGTTTTATGTCTACCAAATTACCATCTAACACCTTATTAGATTTATGAATCAATGCAATATGGTCGCACAATTCTTCTACAGATTCCATTCTATGTGTAGAAAAAATAACCGTTGCACCTTCATCACGTAATCTTAAAATTTCGTCTTTAATTAAATTGGCATTAATTGGGTCAAAACCAGAAAAGGGCTCGTCAAAAATCAACAATTTAGGCTCATGTAAAACTGTAACTACAAATTGTATTTTTTGAGCCATTCCTTTAGATAGCTCTTGTATTTTTTTATTCCACCAATCTCCAATCTCCAAACGCTCAAACCACATTTTAAGGCGCTTTTTAGCTTCTGCTTTTTGCATTCCTTTTAATTGGGCTAAATACAAAGCTTGCTCTCCAACTTTCATGGATTTGTACAATCCACGCTCTTCTGGTAAATAGCCAATATCTTTAATATGATGATTTTTAAGAGCTTCTCCATCTAATAACACATGACCAGAATCTGGCATTGTTATTTGGTTAATCACTCTAATTAAAGTTGTTTTTCCTGCACCATTTGGTCCAAGCAAACCAAAAATACTGCCTTTAGGAACAGTTATAGACACATTATTTAGTGCTGTAAAGTTTCCAAAATTTTTAGATACTTGATGCACCTCTAAAAGGTTACTCATAGATTTTTAAAATTGATTAGCACGTACATTAATAGCACGTTTTGTAAATATAGAAAATGTTAAAAGAGTAACGTTATTATTTATATTTTTTTAACGAAACTGACTAATGGAAAAATCTAAAATTCTAGACTATATTTAAGCTGTTTATCACTTACTTTTCTGTTCTTTTAAGATTGTAATAAAATAGAGTCTTGATAAAAAAAACAAAACCCACCCTTTAAATTAATAAAGGATGGGAAAAAATTGCTATGAAAAAGAAAAATTATCACTAGATAAACTAGTGATATATCAAAGATAAGATTTTTTATTTAATTAGATGTTAAATGAACTAAAAGTTAAACAAAACGTAAAAAAAGCCCGTTTTAAACGAGCCTTTTTGTTTTATAACTTTAGTTTTTACTAAGAGAACATATCCTTTACCTTTTCGAAAAACGACTTATCACTACGTTCTGGCTTAGGAATAAAGTGTTCATCTTCTCGCATGCTTTCAAAAAACTCTTTCTGTTTTTTGTTTAACGTTTTTGGTGTCCAGACATTTACATGTACTAACAAATCTCCTTTTCCGTAACCATTAATACTTGGTATTCCTTTTCCGCGTAAGCGTAAAATTTTTCCTGATTGCATTCCTGCTTCAATCTTGATACGCACTTTTCCTGTTACTGTATCAATCTCTCTAGAGGTTCCAAGAATAGCGTCTGGTACACTTACATATAAATCAAAATGTAAATTATCTCCTTCGCGTTGTAAAGACTCATGCGCTTCTTCTTCTATTGCAACTAATAGATCTCCAGAAATTCCGTTTCCAGGTGCTTCATTACCTTTACCAGAAACTTTAAGTTGCATTCCATCTACTACTCCTGCTGGAATGTTTACTGGAATTGTTTCTTCTTTAGCAATCATCCCTTGCGCATCTGCTTCGCTAGGTTTTTTATCTATAGTTTGTCCAGCTCCTCCACAAGTATTACAAGGAGATGCTGTTTGCATACGTCCTAAAATAGTATTGGTTACTCTGGTAACTTGCCCAGAACCGTTACATGTACTACATGTTTTATAAGTAGTTCCTGGTGCTTTAACTTTACGTTTTACTTTAATTTTCTTTTCTACACCATTAGCAATTTCTTCCAGTGTTAGTTTTAAACGCACACGAAGGTTACTACCTTTTACGCGACGTTGTCCACCACCTCCACCGAAGCCTCCTCCAAAACCAGAGAAACCTCCACCAAAGATATCACCAAATTGGCTAAAGATATCGTCCATATTCATTCCGCCTCCATTGAAGCCTCCACCACCACCTTCAAAAGCTTGGTGTCCAAATTGGTCGTAACGTGCCTTCTTATTCTCGTCACTTAAGACTTCATAAGCTTCTGCAGCTTCTTTAAATTTAGATTCTGCGTCTTTATCATCTGGATTTTTATCTGGATGAAATTGGATTGCTTTTTTACGATAAGCTTTTTTTACTTCTGCTTGAGAAGCCGATTTGCTTATGCCTAATATTTCGTAATAATCTCTTTTTGCCATACTATAATTTATTGTCCGATAACGACTTTAGGAAAACGTATAACTGTTTCGCCAAGTTTGTATCCTTTTTCAATAACATCAATAATTTTTCCTTTTAAGTCAGGCGTTGGTGCAGGAATTTGCGTAATAGCCTCATGGTTATCTGCATTAAAAGCATCTCCTTTTCTAACATCAATTTGTGCTAATCCCTTTTGTTGTAAAGCTTGTAATAATTTATTATAAATTAACAACACACCTTTACGAAGCTCTTCTGCTTCTTTGTCATCTTCTATATGAAGTAAAGCACGTTCAAAATCGTCCAAAACTGGTAACATTGACACCATGACGTCTTTACTTGCAGTTTGAAACAACTCCATACGCTCTCTAGAGGTACGTTTTTTGTAGTTTTCAAACTCGGCAAAAAGACGTAAAAACTTATCTTTTTCTTGTTGTAAGTCTGCTTTTAATTGGTCTTCTACAGATAATTCTTCAACAACCTCTTCTTGTTCTGTTGTTGTTTCTGCTTGATTTGAAGCGGTTTTAACGTCCTCTTCTATGTTTGTTTCTTTTTTGCTTTTCTTGCTCATTATTGTACTTAATTTAAAATACTAAAAGTAGGATGGCAAAAGTACTGCCATTACTATTAATAATGTCAAAATGTCACAAATTATTTTTTAATTAGTTTCCATGGAAGATTATTTATATATTTGCAATTCAACTTAATAAAAATCAAAAAATTTATATCATGAAAAAAATTGTATTAAACCTTTTTGCAGTTGCAATAGTAGGATTAACTGTTGTTGCTTGTAAAAGTGATGCTAAAGAAGCAAAAACTGGAGACGCACAAACAGTAACAGAAAATAATGAAGCAGTAAAATATAAAGCAGATGCTGCCAGCTCAATGATTATGTGGAAAGCTAACAAAATTGTTGGTGGACATGAAGGGACAATTAATGTATCTAATGGTGTTGCTAAATTAGAAGGAAATAAATTAGTTGGTGGAAGTTTTATGTTTGACATAAACACTATTGCCTGTACAGATATACCAGCAGAGGAAGAGTCAAACGGAAAATTAGTTGGACATTTAAAAAGTGCAGACTTTTTTGATGTAGCAAACCACCCAAGTGCAGCTTTTGAAATTACTAAAGTAGATGGTAAAAACGTAAGTGGAAACTTAACACTAAAAGGAATTAAAAAGAATGTAACTTTTGAAGCTACTGTAACTACAAGTGGTGACGATATTACTATTTTTAGTGATACTTTTACTATTGACAGAACAGAATGGAATATTATGTACAACTCTGGTACAAGCTCTGATGTTGCTGCAGCATTAGGTGACAAGTTAATTAAAGATGATATTGAAATTAAAATTATGGTTAAAGCTAAAAAAGCGTAACACCCAATTTTAAAATGTTTATAAAGCCATGACGAAAGTTGTGGCTTTTTTGATTTTTATATACTTGACTTTGTCATTTTTTTCTTATAACTTCGTTTAACATTCGATAAAGAGAATTGAAAACTCTCCTTATCTATAAGTTACCTGCAATACGAGGAAACAGTCGGAATTCAAACTCAAAGTAAAAGATTAAAGATTAAAGCACAAATTATATATGAACTATAATACAGACAACCCGAAATTTCACGAAGAAGTATTTAATGAAGTTGGAGATGTAATGCAAGAGTGTTTTGATTATTTAAACGAAAATGAGGCTGAAAAACTTGACGTTATATACGCTATTGGAAGTATTGAAGAAGGTTGGTCTTCTTTTAACGTTTTCTTTCAAATTCAAAATAAGTTATTTAAAATACACCAAATTAAAGACAGAGACAACTCTGAATCACAAATAGCAATATTGGAATATGGAACTGATTTTTTAAAAAAATAGAGGATATTTTTAAAATATACAGTCAAAAAATCCCAACTCAAATTAAGATTCGATTTTTTACAGAAACCGAGGAAATGAGATACAATTTTGAATATGACTTACTTTGGTCAAACAGAGAAGATTGTCAATCTGAAGATTTGTATTATGAATGGTTTGAAGAAATACAGAATAGTTTAGCTAAATAAAACTAAAAGGAACCTTCAAAAACATGGACATTAAATTAGATAAAATCAAAGAAATTTTAGGAGAAGCTTTCTATGAAAATTATATAGCTCCTTTCATTAACTCCTATCTTGAATCTGACAAATTAGGTTTAGATATATACTTAATAAACAAGGAATTAGGATTAGATTTTATTCTTAATGATTATAATGTATTAACTACGTTAATTTTCTACAATAACACAGAAGGCTACAATAAATTTAACAAAGCGCTTCCTTTTGAGATTTCATTTAATATGAATCAGCAAGATATTAGAAGGGAATTTGGAAATCCTTATAAAGTTAATAATGGCATTACAACATTAGATATAACTGCTTCAGATATTTATCTTAAAAAAGGGTTTAGGTTTTTAGTTAGCTATTCAAATGATTTTAAGTCTATTTTACAAGTTCAGTTCACTATTGAACAATTCAATGATTAAATTTTTACACATTTCTTAATTCAACACAACATGGCAATTAAATTCATTAACGAACTATATAAACAAATAGAATATACAGATGAATCTTACGAACTCATAAAAAAGTACGTTGATGAAAACACTTCTGCTAAAATATATATTAAATTAAATGATTTACTAAAATCTAAAAAATCAGAAAGTCTCTATGATTATTTATCTGTTCATAATGATGCTTGGGTTAATATAACAGATTATGAATCATTTGATGACTTGGGTGAATTTAAAAAACTTAAAAATCTTGGCATTAATGATCAAACAATAAAAGATAACAAAAAACCAAAAGTTGATTTATCAAATTTTCCAGAATTAACTTGGTTCTCTTGTAATTGGAATCCAAAAATTACTAATATTGGTGAATTGCATAAATTGAAACAATTCAATTTATTTCTCTATAAGCCGAAATCAAAAGACTTAACCGAATTAGCAACTCTAAAATCTCTTGAGAATCTGAAACTTGGCAGCGGGAATTATGAAAGTTTGAAAGGGTTAGATAAATTAAAGAATTTAAAAACACTTCGGATTTATAGCAATAGATTCGTTAAGTCTGATGAAAGCGTAATTCTAGAAAGTGTCCAAGAATTATACATTGGTAGTTGTAAATCTTATGACCATAATTTTTATAAAAGCTTTCCTAATCTTAAAACATTAGATATAGAATCAAGTATTGAATTGGAATCATTAAAACCAATATTAGATAACTTGAAAAATCTTAAAGAAATAAATATTTGTGGAACCAAAGTATTAGAAGAAGAGAATACCTATTGGAAAGATTACAAGAACATAACGATGTTCAATTTTAATAATAGAAAGCATCATAAATTAAAAAATAAAGATTTCGAGAATTATCCTTATGACAAAAATGGAAAATGGAAAGGGATTCCGAGAACTATAATCGAATAAGTACAGCAGGTAACAACGCGTATAATTCATTGTGGCAAAGAGCTAAAACAAAATTTAATTTATAAATTACACTGATTTCTTAAGTTGAATAATCCTGCGGATAATTCCACAACGAAATCATACACGAACACGTTAAACGACACCTCTCCAAAAAATTTCATAACTTTCCACTCAACTAACTTAAGATTATAAAAAATGAAATTAGGAGCCTTCTCAATAAGCTTAGCGGTAAAAGATTTAAACGTATCCAAAGCATTTTATGAAACTTTAGGGTTTAGCGTTTTTGCTGGACAAGCAGACAAAAATTATTTAATCATGAAAAATGGTAACTCGTTAGTTGGGTTATTTCAAGGGATGTTTGATAATAACATTTTAACCTTTAATCCAGGTTGGGATGAAAATGCTAATAAACTAGAAACTTTTGAAGATGTCAGAAGCATCCAAAAACATTTAAAAGACAACAATGTGCCTTTTGTAACAGAAGCAGACGAGAGTACTTCTGGACCTGCTAGCTTTGTTGTTTTAGATCCAGATGGCAATGCCATTTTAATAGATCAACACGTATAAAAAGCATCAACAATTGACAACTACTCCACCGGAAAGTCAAAATATTGATTACGATAAGGCTCTCCTCTTAAAGTAAAGTGCCACCACTCTTGCGGATAATTTCTAAATCCATTACTTAACATTACACGTTGTAATAATTGCCTGTTAGCTTGTTGTTGTTTGGTTAACTTATCATTTTTTACCCAAGATTCTGGTCCAAAAAAATCATAAGGTGATCCCATATCCAAAGCTACTCCAGTGTCAAGGTTTATAATGGTTAAATCTACAGTGCTTCCGCTACTGTGTCTAGATTTTGATGCTATATACCCTTCCTTAAAAAGGTTACGCTTTTTTACATTTGGATAATACTCTTGTTTTTTTAAAGTATCATTAACTTGTTTTGCCCAACGTACAAAATGGTTTACAGCACGTTGTGGTCTATAAGCGTCATAAATTTTAATTCCTAATCCTTGCTTTTTTAACGTGTCTTGTATTTTTTTTAATGCTGTTGCAGCTTGATTGGTCATTATAACTACTTCTTTATTATACCCATCAATTTGTTGTCCAACAAAATTATTATCATTACAATATCTTAACTCTACTGCTAAGTCATCTATAATATCTTGAGCATATACAAAACCTTCGCGAAGTTGTGCGACACAAAAAGTGGTAAAAAATGTTAGTAAAATAGCAAGGCTAAACTTCATGTTATCTAATTTATAGGCTAAATTTATAAAATAAATCTAACACTAGATTAGTGTTAGCTTCTTAACTTACTATTTGCAACACCAATATATCTTACAACTAAAAGTTTAAGTCATGTTATTTTCTGAAGAAATCAAACTTAATTTACCAGATGCAGATATTAGCTATTTTCCTAATTTTTTCAGTTTAAAACAAGCAGATTTGTTTTTAGGTATACTTTTAAATGACATTCCTTGGCAACAAGATACTATTACTGTTTATGGAAAACAACACGCACAACCAAGGTTAACTGCTTTGTTTGCTACAAATGGTAAACCGTATAGTTATTCTAATATTACGATGCATCCTCATGGCTTTACTTCCGCTTTAAGCGAAATAAAAAATAAAATTGAACTTCTGACAAGTACCACATTTACGACTTGTCTTGCAAATCTTTATAGAGATGGTAATGACAGCAACGGTTGGCATGCTGATAATGAAAAAGAATTGGGTAAAAATCCAATAATTGTTTCTGTAAGTTTTGGTGAGTCACGTTATTTTAATCTTAAACACAGACATAATAAAGACTTAAAACAGAAGTTATTATTAGAGCATGGAAGTGTATTGGTTATGAAAGGCAAAACGCAACACCAATGGTTACATCAGATTGCTAAAACAAAAAAAGTAGTTAAACCAAGAATAAATTTGACGTTTAGGGTTATTAGGTAGGGATTTTTAAAACCTGCAAACTTTTATGCACACTTGGTATTTTAAAAGCTTGGGTTTTAAAAACATAAAAGCCAAGGTCCCTCAACCTTGGCTTTTTGCTATTTGGCATCTTTTGTATTAGGTTAGATTTAGGGTCTCTATATCAACTTAATGGATGCAAATATTAATTAATTAATCCATTGAACTAAAAAGTATGTAATTTTTAGTACATGTCAAACATAAAACTTATTCTTGATGTATGTGATAAAAAACATTAAAAATCGATGAAATGCATAAAATTTTAACATTTAACGATAAAAAACATTTAAATTCGATAAAAAACACATTTTTAAAAAATATTTTTCGCTAAAAAATGATAAAATTTAAATGTAACTTTGAGTACAAAAAACTACGTTTTGGCATTTTTTTTGAACTATTAGATTAAACAATATTACTATATGAAATCATACTTTATAATTATTCTTGCGCTTTTTTCAATATCAATTAATGCTCAGGAAGACACTTATACTTCACAAGACATAGCTATAAATAAACATATAGATGGTACATTATTATTACCAAATGCTATTAACAAGCCTAATCTTGCCATTATTATTGCAGGATCTGGTCCAACAGACAGAAATGGAAACCAGAATTTTTCAAGAAGTAATAATCTTAAAAAGTTAGCAATTGGATTAACTAATAATGCTATTGCGTCTTTTAGATATGATAAACGTATTGTAAAACAAATACGTCAAAACAATGTGTCTAAAGACATTATGTTTGACGACTTTGTTACAGATGCTATTTCTGTAATTGACTATTTTAAAAAACAAAACAAGTACAATAAAATATACATTGTTGGACATAGCCAAGGTAGTCTAGTTGGTATGTTAGCAGCAAAAGATAAAGTAGATGGTTTTATATCTTTAGCAGGAGCTGGACAAAGTATTGATAATGTTATAATAGAACAAGTAGAACAAACTGCACCACAATTTACAGAGGACACCAAACGTATTTTTAAAATTTTAAAAGATGGAAAAACAACTACAGATTATCCAGTAGCTTTATCCTCTATTTTTAATATTGAAATACAAAAATTTATGATGAATTGGATGCAATATAATCCAACAGAGATTTTAAGTACTTTAGAAATCCCTTCCTTAATTATTAACGGAACAAAAGATTTACAAGTTAGCGAAGCTGAAGCTAAACTATTAAAAGAGTCCTCTGAAAAAGCAGAATTAAAGATTATTAAAAACATGAATCATGTTTTAGTAACCATTGAAGGAGATAATTTAGAAAACTCAAAATCTTATAACGAAACCTATAGACCATTAGCAACAGAGCTGGTAGATAGTATCGTATCTTTTATAAAAAAATAACAAATCGTTTAAAAATATCGACAATAGAAAAAGCATCCTAAAAGGATGCTTTTTCATACTAACCAACCAAAAATATGGTAATTACTACTCGTTTCATTTAGGTAACCACACCTAGTGTAAAAGTCAACATATGTAATTACTTTATATATAACAATTGTCGTGCCAAAACTTTGATACTTACAGACTTGATTGTTAAAAATATCTAAATTTTACACATAGAAAAAGCATCCTAAAAAGGATGCTTTTCCATACTAACCAACCAAATGTAATCTTTACTCTTTTCTGTTTAGGTAACCACACCTAGTTTAAGAATGTCATCATAAATGATTACGCTTTATATAAAACAAATCCTATGCCAAACTTTATTTTTAAACCTTTTTATAACCATTTAATTTGATTATTTTGCGTTAATAATATATTCCTTTATGAAATTTTCTATTAAAGCAATCATTGCATTCTTTTCATTATTCTTAATTATAACTAACAGTTTTTCTCAAACACTAACTATTGATAGTGTTCATTTAAATAGTACTAATCAATATAAAATACCTGTTACAATTGATAGTGACTCTTTTACTGGTTTTGATTTTTCTTTTTCAATAAAAGATTCAGTCGCCAAGGTTGAAGACATCAAACTAAACAGTAAACTTAATCCAGACAATTTAAAGCTTATAAAAGGAAAAGGGCATTTAAAAGACTGTTATAACATCATTTATTCTGGTAATGAAAATATTACGTTAAACGAATCTGAAAAACTATTTGACTTTGTTATAGGAAACAACAGAAGCTATTATAATGACCAAATTTTTCTATTTGAAAGTAGCTTACTAATTACTAAAAATTATAAAACTGAACTAAATACAATAGTTAAACCTTCTTCCGCTTATTTAAAAGCGCCTTTTATTACAAAAGATGAAGTTTTATTTGGTTTACTAATGCTAGTACTAGGTTTTATTTTCTTTACAGAATCTAAAAAAGGTGGTTTTTGGAGTAGGTTTTATAGAATTATACCAGGTTTATTTATGGCATATATGCTTCCTGCTGTTTTAACAACTAGTGGATTAATTGCTTACGAATGGGATACTATTAGTAAAACAGGAGAAATAACAAGACACCATACTAATTTATATTACATAGCAAGTCGTTATTTATTACCAGCTGCTTTAGTATTAATGACACTTAGTATTGATTTAAAAGCAGTTTTTAACTTAGGCTGGAAAGCCCTAATTATGTTTTTTACAGGTACATTAGGAATAGTGATTGGTGGACCAATTGCTATTTTAATCATTGCATACTTCTCTCCAGAGACTGTTGGAGGAGTTGGTCCAGATGCAGTTTGGAGAGGTCTATCTACATTAGCTGGAAGTTGGATTGGTGGTGGAGCCAATCAAACAGCAATGTTAGAAATTTATGGTTATAACCAAGCAGAATATGGTAAAATGGTTTTTGTAGATATTGTTGTTGCAAATCTTTGGATGGCTATTTTAATTATGGGAATAGGAAAACGTACCAGAATAAATAAATGGTTAAAAGCTGATACCTCTTCGATTGAAAAATTAAAAGAGAAAGTGTCTTCGTTTTCTGAAAGTGTTAAACGTAATCCAACACTTACAGACTTAATGATATTAGCTGCGATTGCTTTTGGAGCAGTAAGTATTGCACATTTTGGAGCTAACTATTTAGCACCATTTTTTGGAGATTTTATAAAAGGAATTGAGTCTCAAACTCTAAAAAATACATTTACTTTTCTAGATAGCACATTTTTCTGGATGATTAGTATTGCTACAATTATAGCTATAATACTCTCTTTTACAAAAGCTAAAAATTATGAAGGTGCTGGAGCAAGTAAATTTGGTAGTGTTTTTATTTATATTTTGGTAGTTAGTATTGGAATGAAAATTAATATATCCTCAATATTTGACAATGTTGGTTTGATTGCTATAGGTTTAATTTGGATGGCTATTCACGCTTTACTATTAATAGGTGTGGCTAAGCTTATAAAAGCACCATATTTCTTTTTAGCTGTTGGAAGTCAGGCAAATGTTGGTGGTGCAGCATCTGCGCCAATTGTAGCATCTGCATTCCATCCTTCATTGGCAACTGTAGGTGTACTTCTTGCAGTATTTGGTTATGCTGTAGGGACTTTAGCAGCAATAGGTTGTACTATTTTAATGCAATTAGCAGCTGGAGGTTAGTATTTGTGTGATTTTTATTTGATATTTGCGCACGCTTAAAAACACGTTTTAGATGAAAAAAATTATTGCCTTATTAGTATTAGTTTCAATGTTTTCTTGTGGGAATGATGCTAATAAATTGACTGTAAAAGGAACCGTTAAAGGATTAAAAAAAGGAAGCATTTACTTAAAGAAAGTAAAAGATACTGTTTTAGTAACTGTTGACTCCATAAGTGTTAATGGATCTTCAGATTTTACTTTACAATCTGATATTGATGAACCTGAGGTTTTCTATTTATATCTAAATAAAAACACAAAAGACGATGATAGAATTACGTTTTTTGCTGATAAAGGATTAACAGAAATTAATACCTCTTTAAAAAACTTTTCTTTTGACGCCAAAATAAAAGGAACCAAACAACATAAACTTTTAGAAGAGTATCTTGCTATGATTGGAAAGTTTAATAATAAAAATTTAGACTTAACTAAACAGTTATTTGAAGCTGCAAAAGCCAATGATAGTATCCTATTAAAACAAACCGAAACCGAACTAAGTAATTTTACCAAACGAAAGTATCTTTACACAGCAAATTTTGCTGTAAACCATAAGGATAGTGAAGTTGCTCCATATTTAGCGCTTTCTGAGATTTATGATGCTAATGTTAAATACTTAGATACTATTAATAATGTTATTACACCTAAAATTAAAGCTTCAAAATATGGTAAAGCATTAAACGATTATATTTCAAAAATTAAAGCTACAGAACAATAATCTCTTATAATATATACTTATAACAAAAGCCATTTAAAATTTTAAATGGCTTTTTTATATTGTTAAATAAAAAAGCTTCTTATTTCTAAGAAGCTTTTTAGAGCCGATGGAGGGACTCGAACCCACGACCTGCTGATTACAAATCAGCTGCTCTAGCCAGCTGAGCTACATCGGCAAAAAGATTTTGCAAATATAATTCAGAGAATTAAATACGCAAGCTTTTTTAAGAAAATTATCCTAATTTATTAATTCTGTCAATTAATCCACGTCCTTTGTCTTCAAGTTCTTTTTTAATTGAACCAAAATGCGCTTTTTTGTTCTCTACATCTTTTGCATTAGTTTTTGCAATAAGATCGTCAAAGGTCTCTATAGCATCATCTATAATAGCTTCGCTTTTTTTAGTGTCTTTATCTGTATTTGAGTATTCCCAAACGTAAACTGCTTCAATAATATCTCCTAAAACGTAATTAATGTCTTTTTTTAGGTCTCTTTTATTTGCCATGATTTTAAAAATTTATTTAACTGCAAAGCTACATATAAAGTTCGAAATTAGAACTATTTATATGCATTTTAAAGCCTTTATTTAAATTGAATAGGTTATTTTCCAGAATAACTTACAAAGTTTCTTGGAGTCTCGTAAAGTGTTACTTCTAGTTCTAAGTTAGGTTTTAACTTAGCTTTAATTTTATTATAAATGATTACAACAATGTTTTCGGCTGTAGGGTTTAGGGTTTTAAATTCTTCTACATCTAAATTTAAATTTTTATGATCAAAAGCATCTTCAATTTCTGTCTTAATTATATCTTTTAAAATTTTTACATCTATAACATATCCTGTGTCTTGATCGATCTCACCAGTTACACTTGCAATAAGCTCATAATTATGACCATGATAATTAGGATTATTACATTTTCCGAAGATTGCATCATTTTTTTCAAAAGACCAATCTTTTCTGTATAACCTATGTGCAGCATTAAAATGTGCTTTTCTACTAACTGTTACTTTCATGATTGATATTTATAAAATCGTAAAATTTTTCAAATATTATTTTAAACCAAGCTGTATATAATTGAGGTTGGTTATTAATGTCTCGTTTAACTTCCTCTAATGGCATCCATTTCCAAGCCTCTACTTCATCTTTATTAATAATTGGAGCATCTTTATAGTACCCAACCATTATATGGTCTAATTCGTGCTCTGTAAGCCCATTATCAAAGGGTGCTTTGTAAATGAAAGATGTCTTTTCTTCCAAGTCTGTTACAAATCCCATTTCTTCTTGTAAACGTCTTGTGCCTGCTTGTATATTACTTTCTCCATCTCGTTGATGACTACAACATGTATTAGTCCATAATCCTGGAGAATGGTATTTACTTAATGCTCTTTGCTGTAGCATTAGTTCATTTTTATTATTAAAAACAAATACTGAAAAAGCACGATGTAGAATAGCTTTTTGATGTGCTTCCATCTTAGGCATTAACCCTATTTGCTCATCAAATTGGTTTACTAAAATTACTTTTTCTTCTTCCATTGCTATTAATTAATATACAAAGTTAACAAATAGACTTATGGTAATTTTTGTTTTTAGTTTTTTTTAATAAAAAAAGCATCTCTGTTAGAGATGCTTTTTAGTATAATTTATTGTCAATTATTATCTATTGATAATAATAAACATACTTCTTCTGTTCCAATCATGCTCATCTTCTGAACATTTAACACCATTACTACATCTGTTTACCAACATAGTTTCTCCGTATCCTCTACCTTCTAATCTAGAAGCAGAAATACCTCCTTTTTCGATTATGTATTGTTTAGTAGATACGTTTCTTCTATTTGATAATGCCCAGTTATAATCGTCTGATGCTCTTGAATCTGTATGAGATTGTACATCAATTCTAACTGATGGGTATTTTCTCATGTATTCGATAACTTTCCATAATTCTACTTCTGCGTCTGGTCTTATATAAGACTTATCAAAATCAAAGTAAATTGGGTTTATGTTTAACTCAGGTATTTGTACAATATCTACACCAATTGGAGCAGCTGTATTTGTTTCTGGAGTTAAATTAAGTTTTAAAACAACATCTTCTTTCTTTTTTGGGTTAACTACAAAAGTTTGATCTGACTGTATGTATGTATCTTTAGAAGCAATGATATTATATTTTTGCTTTGTACAAGGACCTTCATAGCTAAATGCACCATTTTGGTCAGATGTTAAGTTTTGTACTTCTACACCTTTTTCGTTTATAACTACTACACTTGCGTAAGGTATAATAGCATTAGTATTTTTATTTACAGTTGTACCAGAAACTAACTGAGTACAAAACGTTCTAGTAAATCTATAAATATCATCATCACCTTTACCGTTATATCTATTAGATGTTAAGTATCCTGCGTTAGAAAACTCATCGATAATAAATTCGAAATCATCTCTTGAACTATTAATAGGCTTTCCAAGGTTTGTAACTGCTTGGTTTGCATCTTCAAGATTAGTCATAAATATATCTAAACCTCCTAAACCTTGATGTCCATCAGAAGAGAAATATAATGTTCCGTTGTTACTGATATAAGGGAAATTTTCTCTTCCTTCAGTGTTTATTGTATTACCCATATTTACTGGATCTCCATAAGAACCATCTTCTAATATATCTACATAATAGATATCTGATTTTCCATTAGTTCCAGGCATATCACTAGCAAAATACAATTTAGATTCATCTAAACTTAAAGCAGGATGAGCAACATTATAATCGTCATTATTAAATGGCATACTAACTATATTAGACCAAGCTCCATCTACAAGTTCTGCTTTAAATATTTTAAGACCGTTTACTTTTTCTCCACTTTTTCTAACTTTACCTTTAAAATAATTGTTTCTAGTAAAGTAAATAGTATTTCCATCTTGAGTAAACGATGTAGATGATTCATGAAACTTTGTATTTAAAGTACTTGAAAATGGTTCAGCAGAACCAGCATCATCAGCTATATAGTATAGATCTAAGAAAGGTTGTTCGTTCCATTTGTATAATTTACCTTCACCTCTTGAAGATGCAAAAATAATTCCATCTTTATAAAATGATGTTCCAAAATCTGAAAAACGAGAGTTAAAATCTAAATTTTCTAATTCAAAATCACTAGACAATTCCTCAATAGTTTCAAGATAATTTGGTGACTTAGAAAATAAGATTGCTCTAGAATCTTCTGGCTTTAAAGTTGCAAATTTTTTCATATTAACATTAGCACCTTCATAATCACCAATCGCTTTTAAACTCATTGCATATCTGTAGTAGTACTCATACTCAACAACAGCATCTAATTTAAACAACTCACCATACCATTTAGAAGCTTCCTCCATTTGAGTATTAAAGTAATAAGCATTAGCTAATTTTTTATAAACTTCAGGAGTCTTATTTCCGTTTTCAACCAATTTTATTAATTCTTTGGTTGTAGCTATATATGATAAATTATCATATTTTTTTTCTGCACTACTTGACATACCATCTTTTTGAGAAAAAGAAACAGTGAATGATAGTATTGTAATTAAAGTAGAAAGTATAAATCTATTTTTCATAATTATTATTGTCAATTATTAGAAGAATCTAGGTGATAATATTTTTGATATATCTCTTGGTTCGAATCTTAAAAACACTTCGAAAGATCCAGCATCAAATTTAGTTTGACCTAAATCTGTTACTTCTCTATCATAAGCTAATCCTAATAAAAAGCTATCAGATACTTGGTAACCAAATAATCCACTAACTGCAGCATCCCAACGATAAGCTAAACCAAAAGTAAATTTTTCTTTAAATAAAGCGTTTAAAGTTAAGTCTGCAGATAAAGGTGCTCCTGTAACAGCCTTAACTAAGAAAGCTGGTTTTAATTTTAAATCTGTATTTAAATCGAAAACATATCCTCCAATTAAATAAGCATTCATTCTTTCTTTAGCTTGAGATAAAGAAGACTCATCAAAATGCGTTGTCTCTAATAAGTTTGGTACAGATAATCCTAAATACCAAGTGTCTGCATTACGGTAATAAATACCAGCACCTATATTAGGAGAAAATTTGTTATCAATATCTGTCTGCAATAAAGCATCACCATTATTATATTGACTTAACTCTGAATATTTAATATCTAATAAGTGTCCACCACCTTTTAATCCAAGAGATAATCTTCCCTCATCAGACGTGTTAATCGTATATGAAAAATCAATATCAACATAAGTTTCTTGTGTTGGTCCAATTCTATCATTAGTAACAGATAAACCTAAACCTACTTTACCGTCTTCTCCTCCTAATGGAGAATGAATACTAAAAGTACCTGTATCTGGTGCTCCTTCTAATCCAACCCATTGAGTACGATATAAAAGTAATGCACTTAAACCATCTCTAGAACCTGCGTATGCAGGGTTTACACTAATAGTATTATACATGTACTGAGTGTATTGCGCATCTTGTTGAGCTGATACATCTACTAAGCTTAAAGAACTTATTAGAACTACTAAAATTAAAATTTTATTTTTCATTATAAATAAAGGTATAATTATATTTTTAATTAAGAGATAGCCTATAACTAGGCTATCTCCTTTTTATTAATTATTAACGTTGAATATATAAATATCCAGCTCTTGATTTAGTTTCACCTTCTTTATTGTATTCAACAATATAGAAGTAAGTTCCAACTGGTAACTGTTCGTCAACTTGAACATTTACTCTACCATTAGACTCTCCAGTAAAGTAATTAGCGTTTTGTCCATATCCAGAAGTTTCGAAAACTATTACTCCCCATCTGTTATATATCTTAACAGTGTTATCTGGGAAACGTTCGATATTTCTAATTACAAAGACATCATTGTCACCATCTCCATTAGGAGTTACTGCATTAAATATCTCTAAATCATCTTCAGATACAGTTGCATTGTTTACACCTAAATAATCAGGTAATAGACCGTCTCCATCACTATCATAAGCATCATCACCAAAACCAATACCATTATTGTTAGGATCTGGATACTCATCTATAGTTAAAATACCATCATTATCATCATCTGTATCTAAATAATCTGGAATTGAATCTCCATCAGAATCATCGTTTGTTGGATCATCATCTCCTGTAGGATCAACATCTCCATCTGAATCATCAACATCACCATAATCTTCATTAATAGTATCTATACCATCATTATCATCATCTGGATCTAACCAGTTTGGCATACCATCTCCATCTGTATCACCATAAGCGAATTCAACTCCGTTAGGTACATTATCGAAATCACAATCTCCAGCTAACCATTCAGCTGATTGAGGTACTGTTGTACTTGAAGTTATAAAATCACATGGATTTTGAGGATCTGTATTATCATCTAATTCAGTTTCATTAATTACACCATCTCCATCACAATCTGCAACTAACCATTCTGGCGAAACCATAGTAACATCTTGACTTGCTGCTAAGTAATCACAGAAGTTATCTGGATCAGTTCCATCTGTTATCTCTTGACCGTTAGTTACACCATCACCATCACAATCTGCATCAAGATATTCTGTTCCAATTGGTTCAGTAATATCAGCTACGTTAAAATCACATGCATCATTTGGATCTGTTCCATTTGCAACTTCAGTTGCGTCTAAGACTCCATCTCCATCACAATCAACTCCTGCTGTAATTGGTAATGTAATACTTGCTACTAAATAATCACATTCATCATTTGGATCTGTTCCATCTAATGCTTCTTGTCCGTCTGTTACTCCATCTCCATCTGTATCTGGGTCTGCTGGATCTGTAGTGTTTCCTGCTGGATCTGCTGGTGTTGATGGATCATCAACTCCTGTAATCTCCTCTACATCTAATAAACCATCATTGTCACAATCTGCTCCTGAATCTATTGGTAATGTAATACTTGCTATTACATAATCACATTCATCATTTGGATCTGTTCCATCTAATGCTTCTTGTCCGTCTGTTACTCCATCTCCATCTGTATCTGGGTCTGCTGGATCTGTAGTGTTTCCTGCTGGATCTGCTGGTGTTGATGGATCATCAACTCCTGTAATCTCCTCTACATCTAATAAACCATCATTGTCACAATCTGCTCCTGAATCTATTGGTAATGTAATACTTGCTATTACATAATCACATTCATCATTTGGATCTGTTCCATCTAATGCTTCTTGTCCGTCTGTTACTCCATCTCCATCTGTATCTGGATCTGCTGGATCTGTAGTGTTTCCTGCTGGATCTGCTGGTGTTGATGGATCATCAACTCCTGTAATCTCCTCTACATCTAATAAACCATCATTGTCACAATCTGCTCCTGAATCTATTGGTAATGTAATACTTGCTATTACATAATCACATTCATCATTTGGATCTGTTCCATCTAATGCTTCTTGTCCGTCTGTTACTCCATCTCCATCTGTATCTGGATCTGCTGGATCTGTAGTGTTTCCTGCTGGATCTGCTGGTGTTGATGGATCATCAACTCCTGTAATCTCCTCTACATCTAATAAACCATCATTGTCACAATCTGCTCCTGAATCTATTGGTAATGTAATACTTGCTATTACATAATCACATTCATCATTTGGATCTGTTCCATCTAATGCTTCTTGTCCGTCTGTTACTCCATCTCCATCTGTATCTGGGTCTGCTGGATCTGTAGTGTTTCCTGCTGGATCTGCTGGTGTTGATGGATCATCAACTCCTGTAATCTCCTCTACATCTAATAAACCATCATTGTCACAATCTGCTCCTGAATCTATTGGTAATGTAATACTTGCTATTACATAATCACATTCATCATTTGGATCTGTTCCATCTAATGCTTCTTGTCCGTCTGTTACTCCATCTCCATCTGTATCTGGGTCTGCTGGATCTGTAGTGTTTCCTGCTGGATCTGCTGGTGTTGATGGATCATCAACTCCTGTAATCTCCTCTACATCTAATAAACCATCATTGTCACAATCTGCTCCTGAATCTATTGGTAATGTAATACTTGCTATTACATAATCACATTCATCATTTGGATCTGTTCCATCTAATGCTTCTTGTCCGTCTGTTACTCCATCTCCATCTGTATCTGGATCTGCTGGATCTGTAGTGTTTCCTGCTGGATCTGCTGGTGTTGATGGATCATCAACTCCTGTAATCTCCTCTACATCTAATAAACCATCATTGTCACAATCTGCTCCTGAATCTATTGGTAATGTAATACTTGCTATTACATAATCACATTCATCATTTGGATCTGTTCCATCTAATGCTTCTTGTCCGTCTGTTACTCCATCTCCATCTGTATCTGGATCTGCTGGATCTGTAGTGTTTCCTGCTGGATCTGCTGGTGTTGATGGATCATCAACTCCTGTAATCTCCTCTACATCTAATAAACCATCATTGTCACAATCTGCTCCTGAATCTATTGGTAATGTAATACTTGCTATTACATAATCACATTCATCATTTGGATCTGTTCCATCTAATGCTTCTTGTCCGTCTGTTACTCCATCTCCATCTGTATCTGGATCTGCTGGATCTGTAGTGTTTCCTGCTGGATCTGCTGGTGTTGATGGATCATCAACTCCTGTAATCTCCTCTACATCTAATAAACCATCATTGTCACAATCTGCTCCTGAATCTATTGGTAATGTAATACTTGCTATTACATAATCACATTCATCATTTGGATCTGTTCCATCTAATGCTTCTTGTCCGTCTGTTACTCCATCTCCATCTGTATCTGGATCTGCTGGATCTGTAGTGTTTCCTGCTGGATCTGCTGGTGTTGATGGATCATCAACTCCTGTAATCTCCTCTACATCTAATAAACCATCATTGTCACAATCTGCTCCTGAATCTATTGGTAATGTAATACTTGCTATTACATAATCACATTCATCATTTGGATCTGTTCCATCTAATGCTTCTTGTCCGTCTGTTACTCCATCTCCATCTGTATCTGGGTCTGCTGGATCTGTAGTGTTTCCTGCTGGATCTGCTGGTGTTGATGGATCATCAACTCCTGTAATCTCCTCTACATCTAATAAACCATCATTGTCACAATCTGCTCCTGAATCTATTGGTAATGTAATACTTGCTATTACATAATCACATTCATCATTTGGATCTGTTCCATCTAATGCTTCTTGTCCGTCTGTTACTCCATCTCCATCTGTATCTGGGTCTGCTGGATCTGTAGTGTTTCCTGCTGGATCTGCTGGTGTTGATGGATCATCAACTCCTGTAATCTCCTCTACATCTAATAAACCATCATTGTCACAATCTGCTCCTGAATCTATTGGTAATGTAATACTTGCTATTACATAATCACATTCATCATTTGGATCTGTTCCATCTAATGCTTCTTGTCCGTCTGTTACTCCATCTCCATCTGTATCTGGGTCTGCTGGATCTGTAGTGTTTCCTGCTGGATCTGCTGGTGTTGATGGATCATCAACTCCTGTAATCTCCTCTACATCTAATAAACCATCATTGTCACAATCTGCTCCTGAATCTATTGGTAATGTAATACTTGCTATTACATAATCACATTCATCATTTGGATCTGTTCCATCTAATGCTTCTTGTCCGTCTGTTACTCCATCTCCATCTGTATCTGGATCTGCTGGATCTGTAGTGTTTCCTGCTGGATCTGCTGGTGTTGATGGATCATCAACTCCTGTAATCTCCTCTACATCTAATAAACCATCATTGTCACAATCTGTAGTTGCTGTAATCGGTTCTGTAATATCAGCTACATTATAATCACATTCATTATCTGGATCTGTTCCGTTTGCAACTTCTGTTGAATTTATTACTCCATCACCATCACAATCATTGTTAGGGAAAGATAAACATGCTCCTACATCTACTGTTGCTGTTGCTGTATCACAATTTGTTGGATT